>JAZUGA010000033.1:0-5950 GCA_045640945.1 Lachnospiraceae bacterium
GACGCGGCGCCTATAGAGACGGTTTCCACCAGTCGCAAAACAGACGTAGCGCCTGTAGAGACGGTTTCCACTCGTCGCAAAATAGACATAGTGTATATAGAGATGAAATATTACTTGGAATTTGGGCGATTATTCTTCTTCCTTCTGCTTCTTATATTCCCGATACAGCCTGAAGTAAGCATCCATATAAACCACGAAGGCTAAGAGCATGAAGGCAGCAGAGAAACCAATGAGAATCGTTACAACATGTGGGGCGATATTCGGAATTGCAATCAGTGCCAGCATGACACCGTAGAGAATAACCGTACAGATTTTTCCGCACCACATGGCACCACCGATATGTTTTCCTTTGGTAAATAAAAAACCGCTGAACGCCAGAGAAACGATTTCTTTTACACCGTAGATAACCAAAAGAAGAGCTACCCAATGGTATTTGAAGACAACACAGAACAGCATGGCGAACTGCATGGATTTATCAGCAATCGGGTCAACAATTTTGCCCCAGTCGGTAATCATATTAAAACGCCGTGCAATAAATCCGTCCAAAAGATCCGTCAATGCGGAAACTGCTACGATGACGATGGACCAGATATGTCCAGTCAAGGAGTCCGCATTGATGTAGACGACAACAAAAACCGGTACCAACAAAATCCGGATGTAGGTCAGTATATTTGGTATTGAAAAAAAGTCTTTCTTTTCGAAATGCATGTCATTCTCCGTCGGAATTCTCCTCTTCGAGTATATTTCAAAAAGGGCCAAAAGTCAACTTGACAGAGGTTCGCAGGGAAGCCGGAAAAGTCCGAAAAACCTTGACAAATAAGGATTTTTACAGTATAAATGTACTTGACTTTCCAAAAATGTAAACGGAAAAGGATTCATTTTTTATTTTTATAGAGGAGGATACACAATGAATAAAGTTGAATTAGTTGAGGCTATGGCTGCTAAAACTGGTCTTTCCAAAAAAGACGCTGAAGCTGCTTTAAAGGCATTCATCGAGACAGTAGAAGTTACAGTTAAAAAAGGTGACAAGGTTCAGTTAGTTGGATTTGGTACATTCGAAGTTTCCAAGAGAGCTGCTCGTAAAGGCCGCAACCCTAAGACTGGCGAAGATATGAAGATCAAAGCTTCTAAGGCTCCTAAATTCAAACCAGGAAAAGCTTTCAAAGATCTGGTAAACAAAAAAGGCAAATAATTCATTGCTATTCTGAGAGCACGGGGAACTCCCCGTGCTCTTTTTATTTGCAGAAGCGACGAGGAAAGTGCATCGAGCTTGCACGAATGCACTTGACGACCGCGACGCAGTCCCGAAGGGACCGGCAGAAAAAAATCGCCTTGGGATTTTCTATGAAGAAATAGTGAAGTGGTTGTTTTCCTATATAAAAACAAGTAAAATAAAGAGCATGAGAATCGATAAGTATTTGAAAATTTCCAGATTAATTAAAAGAAGGACCGTTGCCAATGACGCTTGCGATGCGGGACGAATCAGCGTGAACGGAAAAGTAGTAAAAGCATCTTACGATGTGAAAGTTGGCGACGTCATCGAAATCGCCTTCGGAACAAAAAATGTGAAAGCAGAAGTAACATCTCTGGCAGAAAGCGTTAAGAAAGAAGACGCCAAAGAGATGTTTAAACTGCTGTAAGGAAAACGGATTGAAAAAGAAAAAACGCAAAAGCAGCAGAAGAGTGCTGATAATTTTACTGGCAGTGGTATTCGTAGGTCTTGTCGCTTACTTTAGCATACAGATTCATTCTGCACGACAGACCAATCAGGAACTGAAAGCCAGAAAAGAAAGACTGGAAGAACTGCTTGCAGAAGAAAACTTAAGATCTGAACAGCTGGAAGAAGAAAAAATCTATGTTCAGACCCAGAAGTACATAGAGGAAAAGGCGAAGTCAATTGGATATGTCTACCCAGATGAGATCATATTCAGAAAGGATGATTGAGAAATGAGAGTAGAAGAAGCATTTGAACAATGGGCGGCAGAACAGAACTTTATTGAAGAAGGCGGCAACGTTATCGTAGGGGTTTCCGGCGGAGCAGATTCCGTATGCCTTTTATATCTGATGAACGAATATGCCCAGAAAAAAGGGTTTAAATGTGTTGCAGTTCATTTTAATCACATGATCCGTGGCGAAAGAGCGGACCTGGACGAAGCCTTTGTTAAAACCTTATGTGCGCAGATGGATGTTAAATGCATGGCTGCAAAAGCCAACATTCCGGAGCTGGCACAAAGAGCCGGACTCAGTGAAGAAGAAACCGGCCGTGTATTAAGATACAAAGCTTTCGCGAAGGCTGCAAAAGCCCTGAACGGAATTATTGCGGTAGCTCATCATAAAGATGACAACGCAGAAACCATTCTCATGAATCTGGCAAGAGGCAGCAACGTAAAAGGACTGACGGGAATGAAGCCGGTGGTAGAGTTTGAGGGATGCATTGTTGTAAGACCGCTCCTTTCCTGCAGCCATGAAGAAATCGTGGAATTCCTGAACGAAAAAGATATCAGCTTTGTAGAAGACGAAACCAATACGGACTTTGATTATTCCAGAAACCGTATCCGTGGCATCGTTCTTCCGGAACTGAAAAAAGTAAACAGCAAAGCGACAGAACATATCGTAAGAACAGCAGAAGAACTGGAAAAAATCGAAGCTTATCTGGCTCTTAAGACAGAGGAAGTATTTGCTGATGTAGTTTCTGAAGAAGAGGGGGAAGTTCTGATCCATGCAGAAAAGGCGTTGGAACTGGAAGAGGTTATCCAAAGCCGTGTTCTGTATGCAGCTATTGGCAAGGCTGCCGGCGAATTAAAAGATATTTCCAGCGCACATGTAGAAGAACTTGCGGACCTGTGCGGCAAGCAGTCCGGCAGAAAGATTGACCTGCCTTACGACCTGACTGCAATAAAACAGTACGAATATATTATTATTAAGCCGAATAAAGAAGATGAAGAACCAGAAACGTCCATCGAACTGGATATTTCCGAAGAAACTCTGGCTGAAGGCATCGGCGAAACCGAGTTGGAAGACGGAACGGTTGTGGAAATGCTCTTAGTGCCTGTAAATGAAGGCAACCGCAAAGTCCTGACACAAAAAAATGAGTATACGAAAGCCTTTGATTATGATACAATAAAAGGCACTATTGTTTTGGGACAGAAAGCTTCCGGAGATGTGATTTCTCTGAAGGAAGGCAGCAAGTCCCTGAAGAAATTCTTTATTGATGAAAAGATACCTGCAGAAGACCGGAAAGACGTCCTTGTATTGAAGGATGAAGAGAGCGTTCTGTGGGTTATTGGCTATCGTATTGGTGAGAATTTCAAAATCACGGAAAATACCAAGCGTGCGCTGCTTGTAAAAATCAGTGGAGGAAAGTATGGAAACTAAGATTGAAGTTCTGATTCCGGAGCAGGATGTCAGAGACCGAATTCAGGAAATGGCAGATGCCATTAGCGAAAAATATGCAGGAGAAAGCGTTCATCTGGTTGGCATTTTAAATGGATCCGTATTCTTTTTAACGGAACTGGCCCAGAAAATGTCCATTCCTGTAGAAATTGATTTTATGGCAGCATCCAGCTATGGTGCAGGAAAAGAGTCCAGCGGCCGTGTACTTGTAACCAAAGACCTGGACCGTTCCATCGAAGGCGACCATATTATTCTTGTAGAAGATATTGTTGACACAGGTCAGACCTTACATCTGATCACAGAAATGCTGGAAGAAAGAAAACCGGCAAGCATGGAGCTGGCAGTTCTCTTAGATAAACCTTCCAGACGTAAAGTCTGCATGGAAGCAGACTACATTGGATTCGAAATTCCAGACTTATTCGTAGTTGGATGGGGACTGGATTACGACCAGAAATACAGAGACTTACCTTTCGTAGGTATAATTGCAGAATAAATTTTTGATGAGGACACAGAATGAAAAAACCATTTAGAGGAATCGTAATTTATCTGGTAGTGCTTGTCGCTATGATGGCGGCAATCTATTTCTCGCTCTCACCTAGAAAAGTAAACGATGATTATTCTTTTCAGGAATTTCAGACCGACATTAAAGACGATGCTGTAAAAGAGATTATTATCAAGCAGAATAGCGAGATTCCTACCGGTGTTGTAGCTGTTACTTTCCGTGACACTACGAAAAAACAGTTCTATACAGAAAATGTAGGAACCGTAACAGAATATTTAGGAACCATAAATAAAGATTATAGATTATTGGATGTAACCAGAAGCAATTACTTTGTTTCCACCATACTTCCAATGATTATCATGTTTGCCATTTTCATGGTATTCTTCATGTTCATTAACGGAAGAGCCAGTGGCGGAGCCGGCGGCGGAGTTATGAACTTCGGCAAGAGCAAAGCGAAAAAGACGGAAAAGAACGAAATGAAAACAACCTTTAAAGATGTTGCCGGCTTACAGGAAGAGCGTGGTGAATTAGAAGAGGTTGTAGACTTCCTGAAATCTCCACAGAAGTACACCAGAGTTGGTGCCCGTATTCCAAAAGGCATTATCCTTGTAGGCCCTCCGGGAACTGGTAAAACTTTACTGGCAAGAGCGGTATCCGGCGAAGCTGGCGTGCCTTTCTTCCATATGTCTGGTTCAGACTTCGTAGAAATGTTCGTTGGTGTTGGTGCTTCCCGTGTACGTGATTTATTTGGTGAAGCTAAGAAAAACGCTCCATGTATTATTTTCATCGATGAGATTGATGCGGTTGCAAGACGCAGAGGTTCCGGTCTTGGCGGCGGACATGATGAAAGAGAGCAGACCTTAAACCAGATCTTAGTTGAAATGGATGGTTTCGGCGTAAACGAAGGCATTATCGTTATGGCTGCTACCAACCGTGTAGATATTCTTGACCCGGCTATTTTAAGACCTGGTCGTTTCGACAGAAAAGTATTTGTAGGAAAACCGGATGTTAAGGGTCGTGAGGAGATCCTGAAAGTTCATTCCCGCAACAAACCGTTGGCAGAGGATGTTGACCTGGAAGTAGTTGCAAGAACTACTGCTGGATTCTCCGGTGCAGACCTTGAAAACCTGATGAACGAAGCAGCAATTAATGCTGCAGCTTCCAACCGCGCTTATATTAAACAGGCCGACATTAATAACGCTTTCATTAAGATTGGTGTTGGCGAAGAAAAGAAGAGCAAGGTGATTACCGAAGAAGAAAGAAGAATTACTGCTTACCATGAGTCTGGTCATGCGATTTTATTCCACCTTCTTCCAATGGTTGGACCTGTTCATATGGTTTCCATTATTCCTACAGGTATGGCTGGCGGATACACCATGCCATTGCCGGAAAAGGATGAGGTATATAACTCAAAACAGAAAATGATTGAAAATATCATGGTTTCCTTCGGCGGACGTATTGCTGAGGAACTGATATTTAACGATATTACCACAGGCGCATCACAGGATATTAAACAGGCTTCGGATATTGCAAGAGCCATGGTTACCAAGTATGGTATGAGTGATGTTATGGGACCGATCGATTACTCCGCTTCGGACAGTGATGAAGTATTCATCGGACGTGACTGGGGCCAGACCAAAGCTTATTCTGAGTCTACAGCTGCAATGATCGATAAAGAAGTAAAAGAAATTATCGATAGCTGCTACAAGAAAGCAAAAGAACTTATCATTGAGAATAAGGACGTGCTGGAGAGCTGTGCTCAGCTGCTTCTGCAGAAAGAAAAGATCACAAGAGAAGAATTCGAAGCTTTATTCGTAAAACCGGAAGAAGCAGAAGAAATCGTAGTTGATCCATTCGAGCCAGAAGAGGCATAAGCGGTCTGAGAGGGAAAAAGAGTAAAACTTGTGCAAAGTACACAAAAAAATAAATTATTATTTGTAAAGTTTGTGAACACTTATTGCGGAAGTCATGATATTATACGTATCGTAAAACCCCCCAATACATATATAGTTTTACTACACCCCATAAAAATGAAATACCTTCTCCTTAAAAGAG
>JAZUGA010000034.1:0-3321 GCA_045640945.1 Lachnospiraceae bacterium
AGCGAAAAGCAATAGCCGCTATTCTTAGAAATCTTCCAGGGAGGCTATTTTTAGCGAAAAGCAATAGCCGCTATTCCTAGAAATCTTCCAGGGAGACTATTTTCAATAAAAAACGATGTCTCAAATCCCAGTTTGTCTAAATAAAATAATTCTAATGCCTTGAAGAGCAGCGGCTTTTTCAAGGCTCTTTTTATATCCCAAAATTTTTTCTTATTTTTCAACTTTTGAGAAGCGGCGTGTGCTCTTTAGGGCACATCCCTCGAATCCCTGAATTCGATATCCTGATGTTCATACTGAGATTGGGAGTTTTATCAATCTGATATAATAAAAGTCAGTAAATAATCTTAATCATTTCTTAATCACTTTAATTATTTAAACTTAAACATGGTATCGGTTAAACTATGACTACAAAAGAGGAGGGATTATCCGTGACTAGTATTCTAATTTGTGATGATGAAAAAGATATTGTTAATGCGCTTAAGATCTATCTGTCAGATCCAGATTATGTGCTTTTGGAAGCTGCTAATGGAAAGGAAGCTTTAGAGGCAGTGGAAAAGCAGGACGTCGACTTAATTTTGATGGATATCATGATGCCGGTCATGGACGGCATCACAGCCATGACGAAAATCCGTGAAATCAGTAATGTGCCGATTATTCTGCTGACAGCAAAAAGCGAGGATTCCGATAAAATTCTGGGACTGAATGTCGGCGCAGACGATTACATCACGAAGCCCTTCAATCCTTTGGAAGTTACGGCCAGAGTACGCTCCCAATTGAGACGGTACCTGAAGCTGGGAAGCGGCGTACAGCAGCCGGAAAATTTTATGATTGGCGGGATTGAGTTAGACGATGTAGCCAAGACCGTAACGGTGGATGGAGACGAAGTCTCCCTGACCCCAAAAGAATTTGAAATACTGAAGCTCTTGATGGCAAACCCGGGAAAGGTGTTCTCTCCGAAAGAAATTTACCAGACCATCTGGAAGGAAAAACCTTTCGGAACAGACAACACCGTAGCGGTTCATATCCGCCACCTGAGAGAGAAGATTGAAATCAATCCATCGGAGCCGCGATACATAAAGGTCCTGTTTGGACAGGGTTATAAGTTCATGGAGGAACGCGGATTATGAAGAACTTTTTACGGTCCATTACCGGAAAAATAACGTTATATATTGTTTGTACTTTGGCAGCCTTGATTTTTACCTGCAGTATACTTGGCTGGATTATCGCCTATGATGATGCTGCCAGTTGTAACATGGATTTTTATTCTAACACGGAAGAGGAAATCGTTACTCAGAAGGTGGGCAATTATCTCTACCCGGAAATCCACAGCATTGTGAGCAACTTGCTGACAAATCCAGAGGGAAAGTATCATTCCTTTGCATATGAAATCTACGACAAAGAGGGAAAACTTTTGTTCAAATCCGAAAAGGATTTAGATCCAAAAACTACCTTTGAGTATGGGTTTATGGCGAACGAGGTGGATATGGGAGACCATACCATCAATACCATCATCTATAACAACTGGAACTGGTCGAATGAAACTGACAAGAGCTGGGCAGATTACGTAGTAAAGGCTTCTATCGTTCCGGACACATGGTACGCAAAAGAAATCCACCGAATTGAAGTCTGGACCCATATAGAATATTCCTTGCGGTATTGGGTATATGTAATCGGAGTTGTGTCAGCCCTTCTCATGGTGGTTACGTTTATCATGCTGTTATGTGTGTCTGCCCGTCGACCAAACAGTGACGAGCTTCATCCAGGTTTATTGAACAAAGTGCCATTTGACGTTATGCTGGCGATTTACTGCTTGGGATTTGTTGGTGGTTTTTGGTTGTTTATGGCAATTGGATATACCTCTACTGGAATAGTGACAACTTTGATTGTTGGAGGAATTTTGTTCCTGGCAGCAGTTCCTTTTGTAATCGGATTAGCTATGAGCATCGCTGCGCGGATCAAGCAGCATAACTTATTTAAGAACACTGTCATATGGCGGCTCATGAAACTGATCGGACGGTTCTTCCGCTGGCTTTCAAAAAATCTGCCGGTTGCATGGAAGGCCGCGTTGATTGTAGCGTTGATTGCAATAATCGAGCTGATCGTAACCTTTGGCGGTTGCCGCTGGTATTCTGGCGGGGTGGTTATTTTCCTGGCTATCGAAAAAATCATCATTGTCGCTCTGGCAATTTATGCTGCATCCTGCTTCAAACGGCTGAAGAAAGGTGGAGAAGCCCTGGCAACTGGAAATCTGGAGTACGTAGTAGATAAGAAGGGTATGATAGGTGACTTTAAGAACCACGCAGAACATCTGAACAGTATCGGCGAAGGCATGGCGGTCACTGTGGTTGAGCGCATGAAGAGCGAGCGTATGAAGACCCAGCTTATCACCAACGTTTCCCATGATATTAAGACACCACTGACTTCTATCATCAATTATGCGTCTCTTATTAATGTGGAGCCTTGTGATAATCCGGTAATTAAGGATTATTCTGATGTTCTGGTAAGACAGTCAGAAAAATTAAAACGTCTATTGGAAGATTTGGTGGAGGCATCGAAAGCATCTACTGGAAATCTGGATGTATGTTTAGCTCCTTGCGATGCTGCAGTCTTCATTGAACAAGCCGGAGGCGAGTATGAAGAAAAGCTGGAAAAATCGGAATTGACCTTAGTAACCCATACTCCGGAAGAACCAGTAAAAATTATGGCTGATGGCCGTCGCATGTGGCGCATCTTTGATAATCTGATGAACAACATCTGCAAATATGCCCAGCCCGGCACCAGAGTATATCTGTCTCTGGAGGAAATAGCTGGTGCTGCAGTTATTACATTTAAGAATATGTCCCGCGAGGCGCTTAATATGTCCGAAGAGGAGCTGATGGAGCGTTTCACCCGAGGGGATTCTTCCAGAAATACGGATGGTAACGGTTTGGGACTGTCTATTGCCAAGAGCATGGCCGAGCTCCAGAACGGAAACCTGAACGTAATAATTGATGGAGACCTGTTTAAGGCAATACTGAGATTTCCGTTGATTGAGAAATAAAGATAAAACAAAGAAGGACATGCATATTCATAATGTTTTTCAAGGGTTGGAAATTCGAGGCACATGTCCCGCGAGAGGCGGATAACCTACAACTGGAAAAAAATCATTATTTTTGAAAAAATAGCAAAAAATTACGCCTATAGGCGAAAAAAGAGTGTTTTGACATAAAATATTCCAGTTATAGGGTTGCCAAACCACCCTACAACTGGAAAAAAATCATCGTTTTTGCAAAAATTACAAAATCTTACGCCTATAGGCGAAAAATTTTTCTTGACTAGATT
>JAZUGA010000035.1:0-1561 GCA_045640945.1 Lachnospiraceae bacterium
TTGTTGTCTTCGTTTAAAGCCTTCCAGATTTCTTCTGCTACTTCGTCAATGTTATTTCCTAAAGCGACTCTTTCTGGTTCGCCCTGGAAGGTAGGAATCGGATTTCCATCACATACGTAAGTGTGAATGAAATGTCCTAAACCAGCTAAGGATGGATAATCAAATCCATAACGGTTGCAAGCGGTTCCTTCTGCGTCTGCACTCTTTAAGATGCTCATGCTGTAAGTGAAATCGTCCTCTGCGAACTCTAACATGGCAGAAATTCTTGGAGTAAAGTTCGGTCTGTCTGGCTCGAATTCTCTTACGGTTAAAGAAGAATGGAAGGTCTTTCCTGCCTGCAGTCCTTCGTATACGGTATCGGTCTGGTCGCCGTTGGTAACAATCAGTTTGTTCTCATAATCTCTTAAAGCAGCGTAGATAATCAGGCTCGGATCCTCTAATTTGCTTGGGTCAAAGGCCTCGGTGAAAACAGCTCCGTCTCTTTCTACAAAGACTCTGTTCCGAGAATTGGCGCTACGTCCCATAATAAAATAAGCAGCAATAGCATTCTCCCCATCGGCACTTTTTCCTACGATAATGCCACGGCCTGGGTAAGTGTTGCCCTCTAACAGGTTTCCGATTGAATTGATTTTGTAAATATCCATAGCCTCTCCCTTATGCTCTCTATTTCATTTCTGAGCAGACTTTCTCGATTGCCTTTGGCAAGATAATCCATTCTGCCTGCTCCATAACTCTTCTCTGTAATACTTCCGGAGTGTCGCCGTCTTCTACATAAACCGCTTTCTGGAAGATAATTTCTCCACCATCCGGAATTTCATTTACGAAATGCACGGTAGCACCTGTAACTTTTACGCCTTTCTTTAAGGCCTCTTCATGTACTTTCAGGCCGTAGTAGCCTTTGCCACAGAAGGAAGGAATTAAAGAAGGGTGAATGTTTAAAATTCTCTTTGGAAACTCTTTGGTAAAGTTCTCGCTTAAGACGGTCAGGAAGCCAGCTAAAACTACCAGGTCGATGTTCTCCTCATGGAGCGCTTGAATGACACGGCTTTCGATGTCTCCGTCTTTTTTCGTAATGGCCATGGCTTTAATGCCGGCATTTTTCGCACGCTCTAAGGCGTAAGCATCTTCGTTGTTGGAGATAACTAAAACCACTTCTCCGCTGGTAATAATGCCTGATTTTTCTGCGTCAATAATAGCCTGAAGATTGGTGCCGCCACCGGAAACCAATACAGCAATTCTCTTTTTGTTTTCCATAAAATTTCCCGTTTATCAACTATGTTAGCCGGCTCCAGTAAAAACCAAAGCCGGCCATAAATTATTTAATCACTACTTTTTCGTCTGATTTAATGATTTCGCCCATGATGTAAGCAGCTTCGCCTTCTGCGTTTAAGAGTTCTACTGCTTTGTCGGCGTCGTCTCTGTCTACAACGATGCTCATGCCTACGCCCATGTTGAAGGTGTTGAACATATCACGCTCGTCAATGCCGCCTTCCTTCATGATCATGTCGAAAATCGGAAGAACCTTTACTGCACTTCTGTCGATTGCTGCGCCGAAGCCTTC
>JAZUGA010000036.1:0-2332 GCA_045640945.1 Lachnospiraceae bacterium
TTGATCAGTTTCAGCAGGTTAAAAAGATGGGCAACATGCAGTCGATGATGGAAATGCTCCCTGGAATGGCAAATGCTATGCAGGGCCGCGACCTTGATATGAGCGGAATGAAACATCAGGAAGCTATTATTCAGGCGATGACTAAAAAAGAAAGAGCAAACCATCTGATCATCGGACCAAGCCGCAGAAAGCGAATTGCAAAAGGATCTGGTACAAGCGTTGCAGAAGTAAACAAACTCATCAAACAGTTTGAAAAAACAAAGCTCACAATGAAAAAACTTACCCGCAACAAAGGCATGCAGAACAAACTCATGTCCCAGCTTGCTGGCGGCGATATGTCCCAGCTCGGTGGAATGGGTAACATTGATTTTAGTAAATTTAAAGGATTTTAATTAATTAACCCTAATGATAGAACATTCCCTTCCTTCGCCGGACCATGCGCGGTCTGGGTTTGATTTGTCCGGGAATGAAGCTGTTCCGTTGTAGAAGGCGTAGTAGTATGTGCCTTGTGGAAGTGGAATTGTAATTTCGTAGTATCCCGGTTTTGTTTCTGTAAGTTCGTAGATTGAAGAATCCCAGTTTGTGAAAGTTCCACCTAAGCGGATTTTCTGGCCTTCTTTACCCTGATAGATAAAGTGAACTCCGTTATCTGTTTTTTTAGTTTCGTGTTTGTGGTTGTTTCTAACATTAAGTGTAGAAACTTCAATTCCGGTGTACGGATCGTAGTATGAATCGAAATTTGTTGTATCTTTGGTCCAGATTCCGTCAACGATGAGGCGGTAATCGATAAATTCCACATCACGCGGAACTTCGAGAATGTAAAACAATAAGCTGCCTGTTACGTTTCCGTCAATGTCAGTAGCTGTTTTTCTCATAAACGAATGAATTTCTTTGTAACCTTCAAAATTGAATGTAATTCCAATGTGGCGGACTGTGTCTTCCTGTGTAAAAATGATGTAATCGTCAACCTGATATGGGCTTCTGATTTCGTGGATATCGTTTGCGATTACACGGTATTCGTATGGGTATTTGTATGATGCTTCAGGGTCAGCGGTTTTTTCTGAGCCTTTTGCGAAAACTGAAAAGCAGTTTAATGACACTGCAATTATGAGGATATTTTTTACAAAGTTTTTCATAAACTTATTATCGGACTGTTGTTTTTGACGGTTTAGCAAAAAAATATTTTTTCTATAATACTTAAAAAAGTTGTGACAAATTCCGTTAATATATGATATAATTTATCAATGAAACTGTAGCTTCTTAAGCTTTCTACGGTTTCGTTGATTTGGGGAAAGAAATAATTAATTTATGCCGGGTTTAAGTCAATTAAGAAAATTAAGCGAAGATGTACTCAGGTTAGGCAACGAGTCAAAACTGCGCTCAGAGCGTGGTGAAAAGCCTGTCGTTGCTGCAATACCACCTTCCGTTCAAGATATAGATGACTCAGAAGATTTCGTTTTAGGACTTCCAGAAAAAGAAGGAGATGGTCCAAGCGATGAAGAACTTGCTGCTCAGGCAGAAGAACAGGCAGCTTTATCTCAGGCAGAAAGCGAACTCGAATCTTTACTCTCAGGTGCTGGTCCTGCTCCTGCAGGCGATGTACCAGATCTCTCAAGCATTTTAAATCCTGACCTTGGTTCAGGCGATGATATTCCGGACTTAAGTGCATTTGAAGCACCGCCGGCTCCTCCAAAAGAACCGGAACCACCTTCGATCGAAGACATGAGTCTCGATGATCTTTTGAAAATGCCTTCAGAAGATTTCTCAGAACCGGAACCAGTTGCAGAAGCAGCTCCAGAACCAGAACCGGCTCCAGCTGCTTCAAGCGCTGATGATTTCTCAATGGATTTTGACATGGGCGATATTGCATCGTTTGATGCAATGCCTGCAGAAGATGCAGCGCCTGCAGAAAATATTCCTGCTGCTGAAGATTTCTCAATGGACGCTCCTGCAGATGATTTTGCTATGGATGCTCCTGCTGCAGAAGTTCCTGTTGATGCAGTTTCAGATGAAGAGCCAGATGAGTTTGCTTTCTCTGGCGGCGAAATTGATATGAATGCTGATCTTCCGGATGAATTTAATGAGGTTCCGGGTGACGGCAAAATAACTTTGAAGAGCGATCAATCGGAAGAAGAGCCTGCTCCTGTTCCAGAAACAGAAGAAGCTCCAAATCAATCTGAAGATTTTAATGCAGAACCATCATTAAATGATTTTAATATTTCGGGTGACGTAGATTTACCGGAAACAGCAGGTACTGATGCTGAAATTCCGGCTGACGATTCTGCTTCTGATGAAGTTCCGACTTCTGGTGGTTTTGGATTTGATGCAATAG
>JAZUGA010000037.1:0-6311 GCA_045640945.1 Lachnospiraceae bacterium
CGTCTCGCCAGCAGTGTCAGTCGTCATAGTGTCCGTTTTGCCAGCAGCATCCGTGGCCGATCCGGCCCCGGCTGCAAACCCGTCAATCTCGTCCCAAGCCACGCCTTTTTGCAGGTCATAGCTTGGCACGCCCGCCGCGTCCAAAGTTACCAGGCAAGCGCCGGTCGGAGTCGCCGCGATTTTTACATAGTCGGTGCGGACCATCTTCGCCTGCATCCATTCCAAAGCCAGCCGGCCGTTTTCATCGTCGCCAACGGCGGAAACCATGTAGGTCTCGTTGCCTTGTAAAGCGAAATGGGCCGCGAAATTCAGCGGAGCGCCGCCGATGCATTTTCGCTCCGGATAAACGTCATATAAAATTTCTCCAAAAGAATATAGTGCCATAATTTTTCAAGCGGCCGCGGAAAGGCCGTGGCCGAAAAACAAATCAAGCGGCCGCGGAAATGCCGTGGCCGAAAACAAATCAAAACTTCGTAACCAAAATATAAATCAGGAAGATGAACAGCGGGATGCAAACGATGAGCGCGACAATTTCCCACCATTTCCATTTTCTCTTAGTGCCGTTCTTTTTCCGGTCCGCCCGCTCCAGCAGCGCCAGCGGATCCTTTCCGCCATCGACGCGGCGGAAGAAATCCTTCAGCTTCTTCATGTCCTCGTCGGTGCAGAAGGTGTTGGCCTCGGTGTCGTCGTGAGCAATCTGGTTGCGGACGTGGCGCAGGTGCTTCAGCGTCTTGTAATCATCGTTCCAGCCGGCAATCGTGCTGGCGCCATGGGTCTTGCGCTCCATGTCCTTCAGATAATCGTTGACGCCGTCGTTGCTATGATAAATCTCGCCGCAGAGGCGGTTCAGTTTTTTGTATCCTTCAATAAATCTGTTGTCAATCTTATGCATGTCGTATCTCTTTCTGTCGCGCCACCGGCGCGGATTTTTTTCAGTCGAATCCCAATCAAATCCCAGTCGAGTCCCAGTCGAGTCCCAGCCGAGTCCCAATCAAATCCCAGTCGAGTCCCAGTCGAATCCCAGCCGAATTTCGCCGAATCGCGTCGTCTCTTTTTTCGCCAGCCGCGCCGGCAACGATTCGAATTTCTCCCCCTATTATAACACAGAAACGGAACCACTTTGCAACCCCTGGCATTTGCTGTATAATGACTCGGAATAAAAAAGACAGGAAAAAAAACATGAACTACTATGACCCGATGTTTTATATATCATCCGAAAAAATGCCCTTCAACATCCGCATCGAAGTGAAGCTCCGCCAGGAGCAGGTCGACGTGGAAGCACTGAATTACGCGGTGGCTCAGGCAATTAAGCGCTATCCATATTTCGCAATTCAGGTTGTACGGCAGACAACTTCCGCCGGCGCTCCAACCGAACAGCAGGCGACATCAACCGAACGGCAAGCCACGCAAAACCAGGCGACATCAACCGAACAGCAATCCGCCCCAACCGAAGAACTGATTGCCGTGCCGAATGAACGGCCGATCGTCGTGTATCCAGGACCGGAAGTTTACCCTTTGGGCGGCGAAGAAGTGAACTACCACATGACCGCCCTGTCCTACTACAAAAACGAAATCTACTTTTACATCACCCACGTCATCACCGACGGCAGCGGATTTTTCCCGTTCATCAAAACCGTGCTCTATTACTACCTGTGCAAGAGCGAAGGCGTCGAGCTGGACCCGAAAGGCATCCAGCTGGCGGGCGATCCGTTCTATGACGACGAACTGGGCAACCCGTTCCCAGAAGAAAAAATGGCCAAGGCCGTACCACTGGGAAAAGACAAAGACAACGAATACTTCCGCCTCATCGACGGCGGCTTCGTCAACGACGAAAAAGGAACGGTGTACCATTTCCGCCTGAACACAAAAGAAATTCTGGACTTCAGCTTCGACAACGACGGAAGCCCGTGCGCCCTCCTGTCCTCCCTGATGACGAAGGCCATATGGTCCCTGCACCCGCAGGAAGAGAAGGACATTGTCAGCGCCATCTCCTTCAACTTAAAGCCGGGCCTCGGCAACAAACATAACCACCGACTGCTCTGCAGCGCCTTAAGACTGAACTATCCGAGCAAAGTAAAAGACTGGGAAATCTTACGACTGTGCACCATTACCCGATCCATGGTGTCCTTAAAAAGCGCTCCGGCCAACGTGCTCGTTTACTCCCAAAAGCGAAAAGAAAGCATGGAGCGGCTCATGCAAATACCGACCGTAGAAGAGAAGAAGCAGGTCTTAGGCAAAGTCGCCCTGGACGACGCCGTCAGCAACACCTTCTCCGTCAGCTACGTAGGCCAGATGGGCCTGGGCAGCCTGGAGCCGTACATCGAATCCATCTACAACATCACCGACGGCTCCACCTATCAGACCCTGTTCATCGAAGTCTCCGCAGTCAACGAGCACTTCAACATCGCCATGATCCAGGGCTTTTCGTCCGACGCATATTACCGGGCGTTCCTGAACCAGCTGACCCTGCATGGGCTGCACTACATCGAAGAAGAAGTGACCGACATGAATGTGCCGGGCATGATTCTGCCGTAGGCGCGAAGGGACGGATAACTCCCAGCTTGCCGAAAAAATTACCCGCCAAGAAGAAATATTCTTCTTTGGCGGGTTTTCTGGTTTAAAAACATGCTTATGGGGCTTTGCCCCTCAACCAACCTTATAGGTTGCGACTATCTTGAGACGAGCATACATATTGCGACTATCTTGAGACGAACGCGCTTACAGGTTGCGACTATCCTTTGGACGAGCCAGCTTGCAGATGTCTGCCACAGATTTGTATTCTTTATAAGGACGAAGCTCCTTAACGTCATACTTCAATGCAACCGCCTGTAAAACATCTACAACATCCAGCGAATCCGCACCCAGGTCTTCAACGATCTTGCTCTGTAAATTAATGGAGCTTTTCACAACGCCAAGTTTTGAAGCGATAATATTCTGTACTTCCAGAAACAGAGCGTCGCCGCCACCGTTAACCAATTCTAATTCCTGATTGCTTAATTCTTTCATATCTTTATTTTCCATAACGTCCTCCTTTTGTGAGTCAATTAATATCTTTCTTACATCATTTTATACGATAAAACGAGAAAAAAGGCTACTTTCCGTCGATAAAATTTCAATAATTATGCCTCAAACTCCTCGTCGTCGATGTAGCATTCCATGTCCTCAATTTCCTCCTCCGAGAAGTCCGAATCGTAAGCGTACATGCTGACAAAAGACAGCAGCTCCGCCTCCAAAGCGTACTCCTGGTAATTTTCCGGGTTCGTTTCTTCGGCGTCATAAAGGAAGAGGGCCGGATAGTAGTCCTCGTCGTCATCGCCGTAATAGCCCATGCCTACGCGGATGCTGATTTCCAGATCCGGAATCACAATCCGCAGAGGATAAGTAAACAGCTGGATGTCATTCTCCCGGATGATTTCATAAGGCGATAACTCATCGTAAATTCCGCCATATTCCTCGTCCAGCTCTTCTAAAGTTTCCGCATATTCTGCTAATTTAAATCTGTATTTCATAAGGGCTCCTTTATCTAAAAATCGTATTTAAAACGCAATCTAAACGATGTCTCCTCGCACTTGCGCGCCATAACCTACCGCCAGGCAGAGAATCATTCCCCGCACCTACGCGCCATAACCTACCGCCAGGCCCAGCAATAAAATTCCGGAAGTTAACACAAGATTCAGCAGCTGGAATTTAATGCTCCACTTGAACCAGTCGCCGTAGCTTTCGTCGGTGAGACCCAAAGCCACCAGCAGCGCCGCATTGGTCGGATAAAGCACGTTGCTGAAACCGTCGCCGAAGGCAAAGGCTACAATACAAAGCTGGGCAGGAATGCCGAAAATCTGCGCCATAGGAACAATCAGCGGAATCAGCATAAACGCCTTGGCAGAGCCGGAACCGATGAAGAAGTTCATGACCAGAACGATGGCGTAAATAAACAGAATGACCATCCATTTAGGCATGGTCGCCGCCTGACCTACCGCGCTGTGGAGTATGGTATCCAGCACGTTGGATGTATCCAGAGTGTACTTGATGGAGGAGGCCATGAGAATCATCAGCACTACAGGGATGAAGCCGATCAGGCCCTTTCCAAAAGCCTTGAGGAGTTCTTTGCCCTTCATGCCGGCCGCCAGCGGAGCAGCGATGCCCGCTACCAGGAACATGAGCGCAACAATATAAAGAGTAAAATCCTGCAGGAAAGTGATGAAGCTGGAAGACAGAACCGTCGCCAGACCGATGGCGATGATAATGGCGAAGACCTTGAGGCCCTTGTCCAGCTTGGCATCCGGACGGAAATTATCTGTGATTTCCGCAGAGATTGGCTTTTCTACTTTCTTTGCATGGAAACGAATAAACAGCCACAGCAGGAAAAAAATCAGCACGAAACTCAGAGCACGCAGCCAGATGCCGGAGAACATAGGAAGTCCTGCCAGCCCCTGAGCGACACCGACGGTGAACGGATTACAGACACCGGAGGCGAAACCACAGCCGACCGCCAGCAGGCTCATTCCAAGACCGGTGAGCTTGTCCCAGCCCATCTCCACCGCCAGAACAACAACAATCGGAACCAGAGGAATACACTCCTCAAAGGAACCAATCAAGGCGCCCATGGCCATGAAGAAAAAGGTAATGACGGTCAGGAACGTGTAGCGCTTTGCGCCGTATTTCCATGCGATTTTGTCCAACATATATTGCATTAAATTGCAGCGAGACAGGCATTCAAAAATGCCGCCGATAACCAGTAAGAAGGCAATGACTGCGATGATCAGGGCGCTGCCAGGCGCACCCAGAACCAGGAACGGAGAAAGAATCCATTTCCAGAAAGGAATGCCACCGTCCACATAAAGGAACTCGCTGTCCAGAGTGATGATCAGGTTTCCGCTGCCGTCGTCAGTGCGCACGTATTGTCCGCCCGGAATAATAAACGTCAGTATATAGGTCGCAACCATCAAAACAAAAATAATGATTATGGCAGTAATAAAAGATTTTACACTGATACTCATGCCTTTTTTTGCTTTACTTTCCATAATTAAGCCTCGCTGATAATGTATTTATAAAAATTAACTGCCGGTAATAAAGTGTCCAGATCCACGCACTCATTCCGCCCATGAATGCTGGCCAGCTGCGCATCACTGATGCAGAACGGTACAAAGCGCAGACAGCAATCGCTGACACGGCTGAAATAACGGGCGTCGGAGGCGCCAGTCATAACATAAGGGACAGCGGGAATTTCCGAGAAATTTTCCGATACCGCCCGCTCCACCAAACGGAAGCCGTCGCTGTTAAAGTCCGTAATAGGGGATTCAAAGCCCGGGTCCAAAATCTCCACATCAATATTATATTTCTTCGCCAGAGCCTCCACTGCAGCGATGCTGGCTTTCCCGCCCTGGTGGTGAGAGAACCGCATGTTGCCAATGACCCAAGCCTCCTGAGGAAGCACGTTGGTTCCTTCGCTGCCCTGGGCCATAGTAAAGGCCAAAGTCGTCTTCAGCATGGCTCCCGCCGTTTCGCTAAGCCTCGGCATGAAGCTGGTAATCAGATTATTGAAAGCATCGGGATGGGACATGATGCGCTTTAAAGGACCATTGACAAAAGGTGCGATACGCAGGAACATCTCCCGAACCGTAGAAGAAATCTTTACATCGAAAAGTTCTTTCTGTTCCGCCGCCACCATAAATTTTCCCAGACGCACCAAAGGAGTATTCTTTGGCGGAGTAGAAGCATGGCCACCGTCGCTGCGGGCAATAAATTTCAGGTCTGCACAGCCCTTTTCGCCTACGCCTACCATGGCGAAGCGGTTTTGCGTTCCACCGATTGGGTCCAGGACAATCATGCCGCCCTCATCCAAAACAAAATAAAAGCGGATGCCACGTTGCTCCAGCACCTGAGATATATGGTCAGCGCCACTTCCATCCGTCTCTTCCGTGCAGGCAGATTCAAAATAGATGTCCCGGTCCGGAACAAACCCATCTGCAGCCAGTTCCTCCGCCGCTTGCAGCATGCAGAAAAGGCCGCCCTTCGTGTCTAAGGTTCCACGGCCCCAAACCTTTTCTTCCGCAATCTCGCCGGAGAAGGGAGGATACTTCCAGTCACCAGAAGCTTCCACCACATCATGATGGTTCATTAAAAGAATGGGATCCTTGGAACTGTCCTTTCCCGGCCAGTGCAGCAGCAGACTGGCATCAAACTCTTCCCATTGGCAGGCAGCAGAAATATGGGGGAATTCCTGCCGAAGCACGTCGTGAAAATGACGGAATTTTCCCAGGTCCGTCTGTCCCGCCTGAGAAATGGTTTCTATCTGAACCAGCCGACTCAAG
>JAZUGA010000038.1:0-14842 GCA_045640945.1 Lachnospiraceae bacterium
TGGGTTCCGGCTTCCGCAGCAGCTTTTAAAGAAGATATAAAGACGGCAGATATCAGCAGTCCGGAAGAGCTGGAAAGATATGAAAATGCCATCAACGAAATATTTAATGCAGGCCTGAATATTCAGGTAGATGCGGCAGAGGGAGAAGTCGGTATCGCAATCGATATCGGCACCACTACCTGTACGGCGGCGATGCTGGACCTTCACACAAAAAAGGTTTTAGGTAAAGCCAGCTTAGGTAACGGCCAGATTCGTTACGGTGCGGATGTTATTAACCGTATCATCCAGCAGTCCAAGGAAGGTGGTGTGGAGAAACTCCAGAAGGCAGTCCGCGAAGAAACCTTGCTTCCGATGATTGAAAGCCTGTTAAAAGAAAGTAAAAAAGAAGAAAAAGACATTACCCGTTATGTGATTGCAGGAAACACCACCATGGAGCATCTGTTCTTAGGCGCAAACGGCGAATCCATCCGTTTAGAGCCTTTTGTTCCGGAATTCCTGCAGCGAAGCGGTGATACTGCGAAAAGCTGCGGCTTGCCTGGACAGGACGACGCAGAGGTTGTTTTTGCGCCAAATGTAGGAAGCTATGTAGGCGGTGACATTACTGCCGGAACCTTAGACTCCATGCTTTGGAACGGCGAAGAGATGACTCTGTTCATTGACCTGGGAACCAACGGAGAGTTAGTTTATGGTAACAGCGATTTCATGCTGACTTGTGCCTGCAGTGCGGGTCCTGCTTTTGAAGGCGGCGACATTTCCTGCGGCATGAGAGCAACTAAGGGCGCCATTGACAGTGTGGAATTAGATTCGGAAACCTTTGAGCCGCATTATTCCATTATCGGCGGAAACTCAGACGGCTTAGGCGGAAGAAACGCCGAAGAATCTACCGTGAAACCTGCCGGACTTTGTGGCAGCGGCCTGATTTCTATTATCAGCGAGCTGTTCCAGAAGGGCGCTATTAACGCCAAAGGAAAATTCGTAGGACAGAGCCCTCGCATTAAGTATGACGAGGAAATTGGCAGCGGTGAATATATTGTCGCTACTTCTGAGGAGAGCGCTTCCGGCTCGGAACTGACCTTAACGGAATCCGACCTGGATAACTTTATCCGTGCAAAAGGAGCAATTTTCTCCGCAATCCAGACCATGTTAAAATCCCTGGATATGGATGTCGACTGCATCGACAAAGTAATTCTTGCCGGCGGCATTGGTTCTGGAATCGATATGGAAAAAGCAATTTCCATCGGAATGCTTCCAAAGATTCCGCTGGAAAAATACAGCTATATCGGTAATTCTTCTCTTACCGGTTCCTGCGCAATGCTTTTAAGCGACGCAGCAACCCAGAAGGTATTTGATATTGCTGACAATATGACTTATCTGGAGCTGTCCACATATCCGGGCTATATGGACGAATTGCTGGCAGCTTGCTTTATCCCGCATACAGATGCAACTTTATTTGATTAACGTCGGAAAAGGGGAAATATGGAAGTAATTAATAATAAAACAGAGAATCCAATCCGAATTTATCAGGAGAAATTCAAAACCATGGATCCGGAAAAAATGTCACAGAAGTCCGGATGCAAATATGAAGACGGAAAGTTTGAAATCCATTTTCTGAACCGGGTAGTTTATCTGACCTATCCGGAAATGGAAACGACTTTTGACGATGGCACTCCAACGGCAGATTACACCCGAATCCTTCTGGCCCGTTACTGTATGGAAGGCGTTGCAGCCTTAAGCACAGGCAAGATGTATTCTTATCCGGAAATGCCTTGGGGACCGGTGTACGAGCGCCAGTTCCATGGCCGGTGCATTAGCAGAATGGCCGGTACATATGGCTATAACATTCCTGGATTCAAAGCTGGAATGGAAAGCATTGGAGCGAAAGAAGCCAGAGGCGAAAACGGAAGATTAGCCAGCGGTGCAGACGCTGCCTATGACTTTGAAATCCTTCCGGGCCTTACCATCCGTGTGCTTTTATGGGCTCCGGACGAGGAGTTCGCAGCCACTGCCCAGGTACTGTTTTCCGACAATTTTCCTCTTGCTTTTACGGCAGAAGATATTGCGGTTATCGGCGATGTTTTCTTGAATGCCATGAAGGGCCGTTGGTGAAATAGGACATAGAATATATGAATAACCACTTTGTTGACACTGCTTTTGGGGGATGATATATTTCTTCGATAAGTGGGGATTATCCTCATTTTTCAGCACACAAATTTACGGAGGAAAAATAACAATGGCAATAGGAACAGTTAAGTGGTTCAACGGAAAAAAAGGTTACGGATTTATTTGTGACGAAGAAGGAAAAGACATTTTTGTGCACTATTCAGGACTCAATATGGAAGGCTTTAAAACCTTAGACGAAGGCGATAAGGTAGAGTATGATCTTGTTGAGGGCGAGAAGGGACCACAGGCTACAAACGTAACAAAACTGTAAATATAGATTTATATGAAATAGGAAAGGCTTCCCATTCGGGAAGCCTTTTTGAATGCCTTTTTTTGAATTCTTATTTAAAAGTAGGTAACCAGACCATAGATCCAAAGAGCGAATACGATGATCGGAGTAACATACTTGAAGAAAACCTTCATCCAGGATTTTACTTTAAAGCCTTTGCCGGTATTTGCTTCTGCAATAAATTCATCCCAGCCCCAAAGCTTTTTGCTGGCGCAGATGATCAGGAACAGTACAGAACCGATTGGCTGAATAACGGTTTCTACGAAGAAATCCCAAAGATCCAGGAATCCGGATGAGCCGCCCATTGGATGAACATTGGACAGAACGTTTCCGGAAAGTGCCATTGGTAAGCAGAGAATGATCATGATGCAGCAGCCGATGAGGCAGCCTTTTTTACGGCTCCATCCGGTAAGCTCACGGAGCATAGCAAGGATGTTTTCAAATACAGCAACTACAGTACTCATAGCTGCGAAAATCATGAAGATGAAGAATAAAGATCCCCAGATACGTCCGCCACCCATATTATTGAATACAGTTACCATTGTGGTGAACAGCAGTGGAGGGCCGGCATTTGGATCGATGCTGAAGGTGAAGCATGCTGGGAAGATAATGAATCCAGCCAGTAATGCAACGAAAGTGTCTAATGCACAAACGTTAATTGCTTCGCCTAAAAGGGAACGGCTTCTATCGGTATAACTTCCGAAAATCGCCATGGAGCCCATGCCCAGGGACAAGCTGAAGAAGGCCTGACACATAGCGGCGATTATTACACTCGGCGTGATTAATGAGAAATCTGGTTTCAGATAGAAAGAGATTCCTTCGCCAAATCCGGAAAGAGTAATGCTGTTGATTGCCAGAATAATCATCAGGGCAAACAGCGCCAGCATCATCCATTTTGTAACTTTTTCCAGACCTTTCTGGATATCAAAGGAAAGGATTAAGAATCCAAGAACAACAACCAGAAGCATAAAACCTACGTTTACGCCTACATTGGAAGTGGTATTTTCCCATGTGAGAGTTTCTGTTTTGCCAGAAAGAAAACCAATCAGGTAGTGGAAGAAGTAACCTGCAATCGTCGTATAAAACATCATCAGGAAAAAGTTTCCTGCTAAGCTCAACCATCCCTGAAGATGGAATGGGCTCTTTTCGTTTTTAAGAAGCGGTTTCGACATATAAATCGGGCTGCGACGGGAAGCACGGCCCATAGCAAATTCTGCGGTCATAATTGGAACACCCAGTATTAATACGCAGATGATGTAAACGAATACGAAAGCGCCGCCTCCGTTCGTTCCTACTTTGTATGGGAAGCCCCATACATTACCTAAGCCAATGGCACAGCCAGCCGAAAGCAAGATGAATCCAAGACGGCTGCCAAGGCTTTCTCGTTTGTTTTCCATGATATTTCCTCCTAAAGAAAAACGATGTTAAATATTGTATCATCATAAAAAATGAATGTCTACCGATATAAAGACTGAAAAAAGAAAAAGAGCTGGAAACAGCTCTTTTTGGTCTTAATTCATCATCAGTTTTTACCAGGAATAATCTGCACGCTTGTAGGTGGTGCCGGTAACTGGCGGTTCTCCGTTCTTGGCCTGAATGAGCTGGGAAACGGTTACTAACTGATAGCCCTGCTCGGTCAGCCATGGGAGAATCTGTTCTACAGCATCCGCCGTAGAAGAGTAGATGTTGTGCATCAGAATGATATCTCCATCCTGCACATTGTTTTTAATTTCCGCAATTACGGCATCGGCATCTCTGCTGGACCAGTCTCTGGTATCCAGACTCCAGTGGAATACAGCCATTCCTTCGGAAATACAGGTATCTACGATTAGGTCCGTAGATTCGCCGCCAGGACAACGGAAGGAGTAAGGCCTTATGCCACAGACATTTTCAATGGAATTATTGGCACGGATAATATCATCGGAAGTAACCGCGTTATTCATGTGGGTATGGTCATAGGTGTGGTTTCCGACTTCGTGACCTTCTTCCACCATTCGTTTGATTTTTTCCGGCTGAGCTTCGGCATGATCTCCTAACTGGAAGAAGGTTGCATGACCGCCGGCTTCCGCGAAAGCGTCCAGAATACGGGTGGTTACATCGGAGCCGTCCGGACCGTCGTCAAAAGTGATGGCAACCATAGGCGCGGAAATATCGATGCCCGTCATATCAATCGCACGGGTAACGCGTGCAGAAGTAATCGGAGTCCAATCCGAATAAATGTTTTTGTCGCAGAAACTACGGATCGAGAAGTAGTAAATGGCTCCTTCTTCCAGATTGTCGTAAGTGTAACTGCGAAGGCCGGTAATTTCGTCTACCGTAATTCCGTCCAGACTGACGGTTGTGGTAATGGCATCGCTTAAATCGTTGGCAGAACCGAATTTCAGGTCGTAACCGTTTACTTTCTGGGAATCATCCCATACCAGAGTCAGAGATTCTTCCACCTGAGTGTTCGCCGTAAGATTTGCAGCAATTACAGGGGTAGTAATGTCCTCAATTACGGCACCTTTTGATTTTTTATGACCTTTTACGGCTACGATTTTGTACTGATAAAGGGTAGCGCTGTCTAAAGATTCTGCGGTATAAGAAGTGGCATCAGCCTCTCCAATGGTTCGCACCAAAGAGAAATCCGAGTCACCGGTTTTCCGGTAAACTTCATAAGAAACATCCTGACCGTTTCTTTCCCAGGTAAGAGCCTGAGAATTGTCTGTGGATTTTATGGTCAGAGCTTTCGCTTCCGGCACTCTGGACGCTACGACGATAATAATAACAGCCACAACAATCAGAAGGATCGCAGCGGCAGCAGCCATCATCCGCCGTTTCTGTTTTTGCTTCCGTCTTCTGGCGGCAATTCTTTTTGCAGCACTGGAAGAAGCCGGTCTTTTCGTGGACGTAGAAGCCGTTTTTTTTGCAGCGCTGGAAGAAGCCGGTCTTTTCGTGGAAGCAGAGGCCGTTTTTTTTGCAGCATTAGAAGAAGCCAGTCTATTTTCGGACGCAGAAGCTGTTCCTTGGCCGGATGCGGAATTATATCTTTGGTTGGTATGTTTCGGTTTTCTTTCCATGCAGTTTAGTAATTATACGATGTGAAGAATTGCGGAAGCTAAGTTAAAGTAAATCAATAAGGTCAGGGCATCAACGATTGTAGTAATGAACGGGCTGGACATTACTGCAGGGTCAAAGCCGACTTTATTTGCCAGCATCGGAAGAACGCAGCCGATGAGCTTTGCCATAACAACAGAGCAGAACAGCGCCAGGGAAATGACGAAAACGATCAGGGCCGTTCCCTGATGGAGAATCATCATTTTGGCAAAGTTTACAATGGCCAGGGCAATTCCACACATAAAGCCTACTCGTAACTCTTTCCAGAGGACCTTGAAAATATCACTGAATTCAACGTCTTCCAGGGAAAGGGAACGGATGATCGTAACGGAGGCCTGTCCACCACAGTTACCGCCGGTGTCCATCAGCATCGGGATGGAGGCGGAAAGAATAATGGAGGCGGAAAGGGCATCCTCAAATTTCGTAATGATTAAAGAGGTAAAAGTGGCGGAAACCATGAGTATGAGCAGCCATGGAATACGTGCTAAGAAAGTCTGCCATACATTGGTCTGTAAATAAGGCCTATCACCAGGACGGATAGCAGCCATCTTTTCGATATCCTCGGTAGCCTCTTCTTCCATAACGTCCATAGCATCGTCAATGGTTACGATTCCGACCAATCGGCTTTCATCATCAACAACAGGAAGAACCAGCAAGTCGTATTTACTGAAAATCTGGGCTACATCTTCCTTATCGGTATGGGTATGGACATTGATTATATTGGTTTCCATGATATCACTGATCATTTCATCTTCTTCGGATAACAGCAGGTCTTTTGCTGTTACGATTCCGAGAAGGTGACGGTCATAATCGGTAATATAACAGGTATATATGGTTTCCTTATCAACGCCGGTCTGACGGATTCTGGTAAGAGCCTCGCCAACGGACATATTTTTACGCAGGCTGACATACTCGACAGTCATCAGGCTGCCGGCAGAATCATCCGGATATTGAAGGATTTTGTTTACCATAGATCGGGTGTCCGCATCGGTATTGGCTAAAATTCTTTTCACCACGTTTGCCGGCATCTCTTCAACCAGATCGGCAAAGTCGTCAAGATAGAGCTCATCCATGATGTCACGGAGCTCGGTGTCGGAAAAACCTTTGATAAGGTGAGTCTGGATATCTGTATCCATCTCAACAAAGGTATCTGCGGCCAATTCTTTTGGAAGTAATCGGAACACTACAGGGGATTTGTCTTTAGGAAAGTCGTTCAACAGAGCCGCAATGTCGGCCGGATTCATTTCGATGAAAAGTTCCCTGATTTTTGCATATTTTTTAGCTTCGAACAGTGTAAGGATTTCTTCTTCTGTTGGAATTAAAATGTTTTCCATTTTAGAATCCTCCTTCTAACTTTTTTCATGAAATGCACACCAAAAAAAGGCGTGAACGCATTTAATCACTTCATAATCATATAGGAATAAGGTTGAAAAAACAAGAAAAAAAGTGTAATATAGTCATACACTAAATTGCTAAAGTGTAATGACCTATTTAAGAAGTCGAAAGGAGAAATAATATGGGACTTATTGGTGCAGCATTAGGTGCAGCAGGCGGCGTTTTAGCTGACACATGGAAAGATTGGTTTATGTGCGAAGCTATGGATAAAGAAACTCTTATGGTTAAGGGTGAAAAGATGATTGGAGACCGTTCTTCAAACAAGAGAGGAAATGATAACATCATTACCAACGGTTCCGGCATCGTTGTAGCAGATGGACAGTGCATGATCATCGTTGATCAGGGCAAGGTTGTTGAAATCTGTGCAGAACCAGGTGAATTCACATATGACACATCTACAGAGCCTAGCCTTTTCACAGGCAAACTTGGCGATGCTATTAAGCAGACTTTCCAGTTAATGGGAAAACGTATTGGTTATGGCGGAGACACAGGACATGATCAGAGAGTTTACTACTTCAATACAAAGGAATTAATCGACAACAAATTCGGTACACCGAACCCAATTCCTTTCCGTGTAGTTGACAGCAAGATCGGTTTAGACATTGATGTTTCTATCCGTTGCTCAGGTGTTTACTCATACAAGATTGCAGACCCTATCCGTTTCTACACAAACGTAGCAGGTAATGTATCTGACAGATATATGAGAAGCGAAATCGAAGAACAGCTGAAAACAGAATTCATCAGCGCTCTTCAGCCAGCATTTGGCCAGCTTTCTGCTTTACAGATGCGTCCAAATGAAATCGTAACACATAACAAGGAACTCGAAGAAGCTATGAACCAGCAGCTGTCCAACCAGTGGGCAGAGCTCAGAGGTTTACAGGTAGTTTCTGTTGCATTAGGCAGCGTAACTCTTCCAGAAGAGGATCAGGAACTTATCAAACAGACCCAGCGTGGTGCAGCTCTTTCCAATCCAAACCTTGCAGCTGGCGTTCTTGCTGGTGCTACAGCAAATGCTCTGGAAACAGCAGCAGGCAACGAAGGTGGTGCTATGAACGGTTTAGTAGGTGTTGGAATGGCTATGAACACAGGTGGAGCTACAGTTTCTAACCTGTTCGCTCAGGGTGCAGCACAGCAGGCAGCAGCTCCTGCAGCTGGATCATGGACATGTACTTGTGGCCAGGTAAATAACGGAAACTTCTGCTCCGCATGCGGAACAAAGAAACCGGAACAGGCAGCAGGCGGATTCTGTCCAAACTGTGGAAAACCTGTACAGGCAGGCGCTAAATTCTGCTCAAACTGCGGAAGCCAGTTACAGTAATTTAAGTTTATGTTCTGCAGCAGTTCTGTTTCTGGACTGCTGCAGATTTGTTTGCAGAACAGTCCCGCAGGGACTTAATCGGGAGATTTTATAATGGCAGACATTCAAGAATATAAATGTCCTCATTGCGGTGGTACGCTGACTTTTGATAGTACTACCCAGACCATGAAATGCCCATACTGCGATTCTGAAATCGATGTAGCCGCTCTGGCAGAATTTGACAGAGGTCTGGACGATTTTACTTCTTCAGATGAACTGAAATGGGAAACTCCGGGAAAAGTATGGCAGGAAGGCGAAACCGAAGGCATGCGTGTTTACGTATGTAAATCCTGCGGCGGCCAGATTATCGGTGATGAAAACCTGGGTTCTACCAGTTGTCCGTTCTGCGGTAATCCGATTGTTTTAATGGGCCAGTTTTCCGGCGATATGAAACCGGACTATATTATTCCGTTTAAGCTGGATAAGAATGCAGCGAAAGCGGCTTACGAGAGACATATTTCCGGTAGAAAACTTCTTCCGGCTCTCTTTAAAAACAAAAATCATATTGATGAAATTAAAGGTATGTACGTTCCATACTGGCTTTTCGATGCAGACACACAAGGCTGTGTTCAGTACATCGGAACTCAGGTAAGAACCTGGACAGACCTTAGAAATCAGTATACAGAAACCAGATATTTTGACGTTTACCGTGAAGGCACAATGTCTTTCTCCAACGTACCGGTCGACGGCTCCTCAAAAATGCCGGATGACTTAATGGAATCTTTAGAGCCTTTTGATTTTTCAGAAGCTGTAGATTTCCAGACGGCTTATATGTCTGGTTATCTGGCAGATAAGTACGATGTTACTTCGGAGGAATCCATGCCGAGAGCGAAAGAACGTGTACAGGAAAGTACCTTCCAGGCTCTTCAGAATACCATTGGTGGTTATGCTTCCCTGACTCCGAAGGGCGGACGGGTAGACATGGTCAATGGTGAGGCAAAATATGCAATGTATCCGGTTTGGATACTGAATACAACCTTTAATGGTCAAAAGTACATTTTTGCCATGAACGGACAGACCGGCAAAATGGTCGGAGATCTGCCTGTAGATAAAAGCTTAGTTTGGAAATACCGGTTGAAATGGACCGCAATTTTAGGCGTTATTTTCTCTGCTGCCTTAATTGCGTTGCTTTTCTTCTTATAGGAGGGTGGTCATATGAAAAAGAAAATTTTAGCTATATTAGCAGTAATGGCCCTCGTCTTATGCTTTACTGTTCCGGCTTTTGCAGAGGGACAGAGACTGGTAGATCATTCTTATCTGCTTTCCGAATCCGACGCAGAGATGTTCAATGCTGCTCTGGATGAATTTTATGACGAACTGGGAGTGGATGTTGTTATTCATACAACGGATTCTTTCTATGGCCAGAGCGCACAGGATTATGCGGATGATTTTTATGACCAGAACGGTTATGGACCAGATGGCGTAGCTCTTGTCTTAAATATGGTGGACCGTGAATTCTGGATTTCTACTGCAGGTGAAGGAATTCAGGCGTTTACCGATTATGGTATTGACCTTTGCAGCGATAAACTGGTTACATATCTTCAGAATGATGATATAACAGGCGCTTTCAAGGAATTCGTTAATACTGCATATAACTATATCCAGGCGGAAAGAGAAGGCAATCCGGTGGATCAGATCGTATACCCTGAGCCGGTTCCGGTAGAGAAACATATCGGCTTTACGGATATTATCATTCGTATTATAGGCGCTTTCGTCGTTGCGTTCCTTATTTCCCTGGCAATTACTGCAGGAATGAAGAGCGGCATGAAGAGCGTTATTACCCAGCATAATGCAAATGTTTATGTTGAAGGAAAGAATGTTAAGCTTACAAGAAGCGCTGACAGTTTCCTGTACAATAACATTGTAGTTGTTCCGCTTCCTCGAAATAACAATAACAGCAGAGGCGGAATGGGCGGCGGACGTCCAGGTGGATCCAGCGTTCATATTTCTTCCGGCGGCGTATCCCATGGTGGCGGCGGCAGAAGATTTTAGTACATAGAGGCATTTGAAATCATAGGAGAATCATGATGAGTAAAAAAATCAGAACACCAGAAGTTAAGGAATTGTTTCAGGCAATACTGACTTTACAGAATGAAGAAGAATGCTTCAATTTCTTTGAGGATGTTTGTACCACAAACGAAATATTATCCTTTGCTCAAAGATATCAGGTAGCAAAATTATTAAACCAGAAGTTCACCTATCAGGAAATCGCAGAAAAGAGCGGTGCAAGCACAGCTACAATCAGCCGTGTAAAACGTTCTATTGACGATGGCAACGGTGGATATGACATGATGTTTAAGAGGTTAAAATAATAGATGCTTCAAGGTTTAAATGAGATGCAAAAAGAAGCGGTTCTTACTACGGAAGGACCGCTTCTTATACTAGCGGGGGCCGGTTCCGGAAAAACCCGTGTAATTACAAATAGAATCGCGTATCTGGTTAAGGAAAAGAATGTAGCTCCAAGAGAGATTCTGGCTATTACCTTTACCAACAAAGCTGCTGCAGAAATGCGGGAACGTGTGGAAAGCAGCGTAGGCATGGATGCAGGAGGCGCATGGATCTGCACCTTCCATTCTGCGTGCGTAAAAATATTGCGCAGTTACAGCCATTTATTAGGCTATGACAATAGTTTTACCATTTATGATACGGATGATCAGAAAACCGTAGTTAAAAATATCTGTAAGAAATTTGATATTGATACCACCCGGTTTAAGGAAAGATGGTTCTTAAGCCATATTTCTTCTGCCAAGGACGAGCTGGTCAGCGTGGACCAGTTTGAATTGGATGCCTCCGGAGATTTTTATCTGGAAAAGGTGGCAAAAGTTTACAGAGAATACCAGAAAGAACTTAAGAAAAATAACGCTTTTGATTTTGACGATTTAATTGTGAAAACAGTAGAACTGTTCCGTCAGAATCCGGATGTTTTAAATCGTTTTCAGGAGCGTTTTCGATATATTTCCGTTGACGAGTACCAGGACACCAATACGGCTCAGTTTGTATTCGTCAGCCTTTTGGCAAAAAAATACCAGAATATCTGTGTTGTAGGTGATGATGACCAGTCCATTTATAAATTCCGTGGCGCCAACATTGAAAACATTCTGAATTTTGAGAAAGTTTTCCCGAAGGCAAAGGTCATCCGTCTGGAACAGAATTACCGTTCTACCAGTAACATTCTGGATGCGGCGAATGCGGTAATTAAAAACAACAAAAAGAGAAAATCCAAAACCTTATGGACGGATCATGAAAAGGGCAGCCTTTTGAAGCTGTTCCATGTAGATAATCCATATATGGAAGCGGATCGGGTCATTGACCAGATCAAGAAATATCTAAAACAGGGATATCAGTTAAACGACTGTGCCTGCTTATACCGGACCAACGCCCAGTCCCGTGCGCTGGAAGAAGCTTTCGTCCGTGCCAATATACCTTACAAAATTGTTGGCGGCGTTAATTTCTATCAGAGAAAAGAAATCAAGGACGTTCTGGCTTATTTAAAGACCATTGATAATGCGAAGGACGATGTAGCCGTCCGCAGAATCATTAATGTTCCAAAACGAGGAATCGGCGCTGTTTCCATTAATGCAATTCAGAGTATCGCCAACGACCGTGAGATCAACTTCTATGCGGCTTTGGATGACGCGGTAAACGAAGGCATTTTGGGAAGAAGCGGAGAGAAAATAAGAGAATTCCGTAATCTGATTGAAGCCCTTCGCCAGGACATGGAGAATAAGACCCTGACCCAGATTATGGATGATGTGTTGGAACGCAGTGGGTATTTAAGAGAGCTGAAAGCAGAGAAAACCGTTGAGTCGGAAACCAGAATCGAGAACATTGACGAATTAATCAACAAACTGTCGGTTTATGAAAATACCGCGGAAGAGCCGACCTTAAGTGGCTTCCTGGAGGAAGTTTCCTTAGTAGCGGACATTGACTCCTGGGAAGCAGACTCCGATTATGTTTCCTTGATTACCGTCCATTCCGCAAAAGGTCTGGAGTTTCCGAATGTGTTCCTTTGTGGTATGGAAGACGGCCTGTTCCCAATGAACGCGTCCATTAATTCCGATGATGAAGACGACCTGGAAGAGGAGCGGAGACTGGCCTATGTAGCTATTACCAGAGCGAAACAGAATCTGGTGCTGACCGCTTCCCGCATGCGTATGGTTCGTGGCGAAACTATGGTTTCCAACATTTCCAGATTTGTAAGGGAAATTCCGGGGGAATTGATTGAGTCAGATAAAGACAATATATATGTTAAGAGCAAACCGTCTGAGTATAACGGCGGCGTCAGTGCGGCGAAAGACAGCAAAGCCAGCTTCATGAGAAAGCCTTTCGGTGTCGGTGAAAAGCCAGCTCAGGCTAAGAACTTCGGCGGTTCCCAGAATAAGGCTGCTTTGGATTATGGCGTAGGAGACCGGGTCAGCCATATGAAATTTGGGGAAGGAATCGTTGCTTCCATTAACGACGGAGGACGTGATTGGGAAGTAACGGTAGACTTTGAAGAATGTGGCACCAAGAAGATGTTTGCAAGCTTTGCCAAATTAAAAAAAATGTAACATTTTTATGAATTTTTTCTGTAGTTTCTTGCAAAAAAAGGCCGTATATCCTATTATTTAGGTGAGGGCAGGGAAATGAATAATATTGTAAAATTAGGTGTAAAAAAATTAATATCAGGAAAGGTGAACGGTATGGAAAAAAAGATCGAAGAATTGGTTCAGCTTTCTAAACTGAACGAATTACTGAAGAAACAGCAGAAAAAAGAAAACTGTAACAAGGTAGTTAAGATTTTACTGTTCTGCGCGATCGGAATTGTTGCATTAGCAGGAATCGGATATGCGGTTTACAAATTCTTTGGTAAGAAAACCGATGATTACGACCTGTATGACGACTTAGATAATTATTACGAAGAAGATGACGAGTGCGACGTACCCGACGGAGTAACTGAACAAGACTTTGCAGAATAAAAATCAGTGTTTTGTAAGGCAAGCTGATAAGGCTTGCCTTTTCTTTATATAGGGGACAAACCAAATGAGCAAAAAGAAAAAACAAATCGACCTTTCACCATACGAAGACAGAGAGCCTTTGTGCCCGCATTTTGGCGCATGCGGCGGCTGTACCTATCAGAAAATCACATATGAAAAACAGTTGAAGATGAAAGCAGAAAAGGTTCAGAATCTGCTGGAGAGCGTTTATGGTTCCTTTGAATTTGAAGGCATCCTTCCGAGTCCGTCGGAAGAAGGATACCGGAATAAGATGGAATTTACTTTTGGTGATGAATGTAAGGACGGACCTTTTTCTTTAGGCCTCCATCAGAAGGGCAGCTTCATGAATATTGTTAATATTACGGACTGCCATCTGATCCATGATGATATGAATCAAATCCGTAACGAAGCCCGGAATTTCTTTAATGAATATTATGAAAAGGGCGAAGTGGATTTCAAAAATAATAAAACCCATGTAGGCTGGCTCCGTCATCTGTTGGTAAGAAGAGCGGCGGCTACCGGGGAGATTCTTGTGGCTTTAGTAACTTCAAGTCCTGCCTTTTCCGGCGTGGAGAAGCTGAAAGAAGGCTCTTTTGCAGAGGAGCTTGCAGAAGGCTTTAAAGAACGGATTTTAGGCCTGAAATTAGAAGGAAAAGTGGCTGGAATCCTTCATATTACCAATGACGCTCTTTCGGATGTAGTAAAGAGCGATAAGACCGATATTTTATTTGGAACGGATTACATTAACGAAGAAGTTCTTGGACTGAGATTTAAGATTTCTACTTTTTCTTTTTTCCAGACAAACACAAAAGGCGCAGAAGTACTTTACAGCAAGGCCAGAGAATATGCGGCGAAAGCTTATGGACTTTTATTCGACTTGTACAGCGGAACCGGAACCATCGCCCAGCTTATGGCACCGGTAGTAAATAAAGTCATCGGCGTGGAAATCGTAGCAGAGGCGGTAGAGGCAGCAAAAGAAAATGCGGCTTTGAATGGCGTAGAAAACGCAGAGTTTGTGGCAGCAGATGTGCTGAAGGCTTTAGACGAGCTTCCAAAACCGGACAGCATTATCTTAGATCCGCCAAGAGAGGGAATTAATCCAAAGGCTTTAGGCAAAATCTTAAGCTATAAGGTGGATAATATCGTTTATGTCAGCTGCAAGCCGGAATCCTTAGCGAGAGATTTGCAGTCCTTTAAAATCGCCGGATATGATTTGGTGAAAGCCTGCTGTGTAGACATGTTCCCAGAGACAGAGCACGTGGAGTGCGTTTGTCTTTTGAGTAAGAAAGATGTCAAACATAATGACTATGTGAAAATCGGTTTAGACACCGAGGATTATTACAGAATTAAAGTGTCCCAAACTTAATGCGGTGCGATAACAAATTTGAATTTATCTCGCAGGCCTTGTCTCGGCAAATCAGAATTTGCAGAAATCTTGTTGGCTCATTAAATCAGAATTAATATTCTTATACCGAACGAGGAACTGTCCCGCAGGGACATGCATAAGCAACGAGGGAAATGCGAAAAAGTCAGGCTATGTACGGTGATGGCGAGAGCGAAATGCGAAAA
>JAZUGA010000039.1:0-12688 GCA_045640945.1 Lachnospiraceae bacterium
AAGAATATAATACGGATTATCTGAAAACTTTAAAAGTTTATCTCTATAATAATCAAAATGCGGTACAGACTGCAAAAGATCTTTACATGCACCGCGCTACGATTATTTATCGAATGAAGCGAATCTGCGAAATCGGCCAGACGGAACTGACGGATCCAGAAGAACTTTTACATCTATATTTAACTTTCCAACTGTTGGAAAATTAATTCTGTACGAAATTACAACTTTTGTACAGTGGGTGAGAGGAACCTCAGATGGTTTTGCATGAGATTACAACTTTTGTACAGTGGGTGAGAGGAACCTCAGATGGTTTTGCGCGAAATTACAACTTTTGTACAGCAGTGAATACTAAATTCGGTTAATAATTGTACAAAACTTGTAGTTTTATGCAACTAGATAGAAACAAATGAAAAGGCGATTGTACAAAACCTGCAGTTTTGTGCAACCTGGAGCAAAGAAATAAAAGAAAGTGTACAAAACCTGCAGTTTTGTACACTTTTAGTTTTCATAAGATAATTTTAAGTATCAATAAGATAAATATTACTTTCTGCGATTGCTAGGCCATCTCTTCCAGCTTCTTCTTTAATGGTTCGAAAGCGGCCTCCACTTTCTCCGGGGCTAAATCCAGAACCGTTTTTTCCATTGGGCACATATCAGTGCCGGCTCGGTTGATAATGTATGGAACCACTTCGCCAACGGAGTATTCAAAATCCGGGTTGGCAGCTTTCGCTGCTTCTAAAACGGCGAAAGAATGCTCACTGGTCAGTTCTCCGTAAATTTTCGCTGCACCGGAACTGATTAAAAGCATGGCTGCAGCTTTGCCGATGACACGGTCTGCAACAATGGCGCCTTTGAAAAAACCATAGTCTTCTTTCATACGGTCCATTACCGGAGCGATGCCTTTTTTATCGGAAGTGTAGATATTCGAAGTTACCGTAACATAAGCCCCCGCCTTCTCCTTGTCTGGAATCGGGAAGGTTTTCTCTTCCGGGAGAATGCATGCGAAGGTGGTGCCTTCTTGTTTTAAAATCTGAATTGCATCTTCAAAATTCATTTTTTCACCTCTTGTGAGTTGCTCACCTATTTTATTCATCAAGAAGTACAGCGGCCAGAGAATTATCTTCTGCAAAGGTGTTCATGTTGTACAGGAAGAGAACGTCTGTAATCTCGCTTTCCTCCATCAGTTTATTGCAATCGTCGCTGTAATACCGTGGGTCGATAATGGTAATGGACTGGTAGTATGGCAGCAGGAACTGAAGGAAGGTGTTGGCATAGGAATCCTTAAAAATCAGCAGATTTCGGTCGTTCAGATTCGTAGTTTTGATGTTGATCTGTGGGTGGTTACCACCTAAAAATACTTCATATCTATTCTTTTGTTCCAGCGCGGCGCTGTTATAAATGGTCGCGCTCTTTTTCTGTAAGTCTACATATTCCACTACGTACTGGAAGTCCTCTGTCTTGGCCATGTACAGGTCAATGGAATCTTTTACGGAGAAGTCGCCGCTGTTGGAAGCCATAGTTCCGGTAAAGTCATCGGCAACCGTCATAATATCATAATCATTTATCTGCTCGGATGGGTCAATTCCCAGGGCCGGAGCCATTACTTCAAAAGCATACTTGGCGCCTAAGCTGGTCCAATGGTGGTCGCTCTTATAGTAAATATATTCCTCTTTGTGAGCTTTTAAGGTATCGCATACGTCCACATAGTTCAGGGAAATACCGGTAATTTTCTGAATGTAAGCCAGGTCCTGGTTCTGGTCGCGGACAGGCGCATTTTCCGGCATCCGCTGGTCGCAGACGGAAACGGCATTCGGAACAACACTCATAACCATATTCCGGTCCGGATAGATGTTGGCGAAAAGACTGATGGCCGCTAAGTTTTTGCTGTAAGACGGCTCTAAAGGAGCTACGGCATCTTCAATCAGATAACCGTCCTTGCCCAGGTAAACACCGTTGGAAGTCTGGCGGCCTAAAAGCCGGTCCACACTTAATTTCAGCTGAATCCACTGGTCGCGGAGTGGGAACTGGTCAGCGACAAAGCTGTCGGACTGGGTCATGAACTTGCCGCTCATTAAATTATCCACGGACAGCTTCGGAGCCTGCTGCAACATACGGTTTTCCGCTTCGCTGAAGGATTTGTTATGCATGATAAGAAGACATGCATCCGCAATAATGATTACGGCTGCAAAAATCAGCAGAACATATTTGAATATTCTTTTTTGCGAAGCGATTCTTTCTTTCAATTCTTTTCTCCGTATGTGAATTCGGATTTTCGGAGGGCCATATCCGGCGCCTCTTTTTATAGTTCCTTTTTCTTAGAAGCGGAAGTACAGGAACGGGTTATAGGTCGCATTTACCAGATAAGCGATGGACAGAATAAAAATTGCTGCGTAAACAACAACGCCGATAATCTGGAAACCGATTCCTTTTCGGGAAGCGGCCTTTGAAAACAGTTTGGTTACTACCGGGGTAGAACAGATTCCGCAGATTACCAGCAGAATGATGTTGTTCTTCAGGTAGAATAAAGTGGTTGGGTCAATAAATTTATTGCCGGTCAGGCCAAACATGGACAGGAAGTTTCCGCCCAGGCTGGATAAATCGGTAGCTGTGAAAAGCAGCCAGCCGAAAATGAAAACGATAATGGTGTAAATGTGCTGGATGAATTTCGGCAGCTTGGCCAGGCCTTCGCCCCAGATATATTTTTCCAGCAGCAGCAGAATTCCATAATACAGACCCCATAAAATGAAGCACCAGTCAGCGCCGTGCCAGAAGCCGGTAAGGAGCCATACGATCATAATGTTGCGGATGTGTTTCGCAACGCCGACACGGTTGCCGCCTAACGGAATGTAAACATATTCCCGGAACCAGGTTCCTAAGGAAATATGCCATCTGCGCCAGAATTCCGTAGCACTTCTGGAAATGTACGGATAATCGAAGTTCTGGACGAATTCAAAGCCTAACATCTTGCCCAGACCGATGGCCATGTCGGAATAACCGGAGAAGTCAAAGTAAATCTGGAAGGTGTAAGCGATGATACCGATCCATGTGGAAAGAACCGCACGGTCCGGAGAGGTGGCAAATATGGTGTCGAAAAGCATGCCCACGTTATTGGCTAACAGAACTTTTTTGGCCATGCCGATAATGAACCAGGCAGCGCCCTCGGAAATTTTGTCCAGGGAAATGGTGCGCTCCTGCAGCTGCGCTTCGATATCTGCGTAACGGACGATCGGGCCCGCAATCAGCTGTGGAAACATGGAAATATAGGCGCCGAAATTAATGATGTTTTTCTGTACCGGAACATTTCCTTTATATACATCGATGACGTAAGACAAGGTCTGGAAGGTGTAGAAGGAAATACCTACCGGCAGAGCGATGCTTCTTATGGTCAGAGCGGTATGGAACAGGCCGTTGATATTTTCTACTGCGAAGCCGTAGTACTTGAAGAAGCAAAGGAGCCCTATGTTGATAATGATGTTGAAAATAAACGCGATCCGCTTCAGGACCTTTTTGTTTTCGTCCAGATAGTAGGCGATACTGCGGGCGGAAAGGTAGTTAAATACAATGCTGAACATCATCAGCAGAATATAAACCGGCTCACCCCATGCATAGAAGATGAGGCTCATGATCAGCAATATTAAGTTTTTCGTTTTCTTCGGTACGATGTAGTAAAGGATCAACGTAACCGGAAGAAATACGCAGATGAAAAATAAACTGCTGAATATCATCCTTAGTTCCCCGCAACCGCTGCCTTAAAAGCAGCGTCTGTTTCCTCCGCATTGGCACTGACTACGAATAAAATGTAGTTGCCCTGCTGGTCAAGAATATAGTTCTGGCAAAGAGCATACTGTTCCGGCGCATAGCCTTCGAAAGTATGTTCCTTGGTCTGTTGTCTGGTTTCGATTTCTTCGATGAGGCTTTCTGCCTGCTCAGAAGATTTCGCTTTTACGAGAAGCACCTCGTCCGCATCCATGTTGGAAATCGGCGCGTAGAGAAGAACGCCGTCGTATTCCTCTGCGTTCTGGCCGTAGTATTTTTTAAAATAACGGGAAGTGCTTTCGGACATTCCGTCGGATTTTATGGTGGCTTCCACTTTGGCTTTTACGGTGTGGAAAGGAACATTGCTTTCCGGCTTCTGAAGAAAGATAAAGAAAACAATGGCACCAACTAAAGCTGCCACCAGAAGGACTCTTATGATAACAAATAATACATTTTTAGCCTTCATCATACTGATCGTCGATTATCTGTGTGATGATTTCCATGCCCCAGAGAGGATAGAATTCATCGTGGAAGTGAACACCGTCGTCATTATACATTTCAGGATGGGAGTCACACAAGTCCTGAATGTCGATATAGTGAATGCCATGGTTTTCACAGTATTGCTTGATGATTACATTCCATGCCGGAATCTCTGCCCATACCGGAGACCGTGCGTATTCGGACGGAAGACATGGCGGAATGGAATTAATATATACATCAACACCAGGAATCAGCTCCCGGGTCGTATCAACAAAAATCTGCAGGTCGGTAATGTACTGAGTCACACCGTACTGACCATACAGACCTAAGTCGTTAATGCCATAGGTGTAGATAATAATGTTCGGATTCAGAGCCTGAAGCAGCTCATAATTTTCCGGAATGTTATAAATGGTTTTGCTGATCTGGGAAATATTGTGATTGTAATCCACGTATTCATAGGCAGAAAAGCCTACGCCACGGGAATCACCGGAAATTACAATATTCATGTCATTGAACATTGGCCAGATCTGGTCCGGATTTTCCCGGAACCTGTTCAGAATGGACTGTTTGCGTTTTTCATAAATCGTATTTTCGATTTGGTCCGTAGGGGTGGCTTCCATGGTCTGGATAAAGTCTGCGCCTTTCAGGTCGATGCTGGAAACTGCGTTTGTTTTCGGAAGAAGAATAATGAAAACAGACACAACACAAAGGAGCACAGCAATGGCTGCGCCAATAATCCATGTGCGGTTGTCTTTCGACAGTTTCGTCATTCAATGCCTCCAGTACGGATGATTTCCTTCAGAATGGCTTCCCCCCACAGCGGATAGAAGTCCGCCGTAAAGTGGATGCCGTCTTCCCGGTACATTTCCTGATGTTCATAGGCGATACTTTCCGTATCGATAAAGCCATAGCCCTTTTCTTCACAGAAGGCTTTAATGGCCTTGTTTCGTTCCGGAATAATGGTGAAGCCGGACATGTTTTGCAGTCCTTCGTCGCTGGCCGGAAGGATGGAAGAATAATATATTTTAGCGTTCGGGGCACATTCCTGCAGCATGCCCAGGTAATAATCTAAAGCCTCTACGTAGGACTCGTCGGTGTTGTAATACACCGGGGTTCCCAACTGCTGACCGATTTCGTTTACGCCGAAGGCCACAATGATAAATCTTGGATTGATAGCTTCTACGGAGCCGAAAACAGCCGGAAGCTCCATAATACTCCAGGAGGTTCCCGCCAGAATGCGGGATTCGTCCATGCAGTTAAAGGCGGAAAAACCGACAACACGTGAGTCTCCGATAATGACTGTATTAAAATCTGCCAGAGTCTGGAAAACACGCTCCGGATCTTCCATCAATTTCCGGAGGATTTCCTCACGCTGACGCTGGAAAATTTCTTCTTCGATCGGAGCGATTGGATTGGCCTCCATGAGCTGAATCTTTTCAATTCCTTCTTTGCTTACGGAAGAAACGGAAATATGATTGCTCCGGCCCTGGATAATCAAAAGAATAGCCACGCAGACAACGAAGGCGGTGACTACCAGACATAAAACGATTTTCAGTTTATGAAACCTTTTTTTATCCATCAAATCTAGGAAGCTCCTTGCGTCGAGCCGGAAGGATGTCAATAATACTTGTAAAATTAAATTTTATAATGAATAAGGTAAAAAAACAATATACGCGAATCACAATAAATAAGGTAAAAATTCAATATTTTGCTACAACACAGGGAAAAAATATGTTAGAATATTTCGGTTAAGAAAAGAAATTCCGAAGCTGTTAAGGCAGCCGGAAAATAAAAGATGCCGGCCCATCTGTCGGCATAGAAAGAAGGATATTATGGCAAAAACACCGTACTACATCACAACAGCGATTGCTTACACATCAGGCAAACCACACATCGGCAATACTTATGAAATCGTATTGGCAGATGCGATCGCACGTTTCCGTTCCATGGAAGGCTATGATGTACGTTTCCAGACCGGAACCGACGAGCATGGACAGAAAATCGAAGACAAAGCAAATGCAGCAGGAATCACTCCAAAGGCTTATGTTGACGCTATGGCAGCAGAAGTTAAGCGTATTTGGGACCTGATGGATACTTCTTATGACCGTTTTATCCGTACCACGGACCCGGATCATGAACTCCAGGTTCAGAAAATGTTTAAAAAGCTCTATGAACAGGGCGATATCTATAAAGGACAGTATGATGGACTTTACTGCAAACCTTGTGAGTCCTTCTATACCGAGAGCCAGTTAGTTGACGGAAAATGCCCGGACTGTGGAGGTGAAGTACTGCCTGCAAAAGAAGAAGCTTATTTCTTCAAAATGAGCAAATATGCAGACCGTCTCATCGAGCATATCGAGACGCATCCGGAATTCATTCAGCCGGAATCCCGTAAGAATGAGATGATGAACAACTTCCTGAAACCAGGTCTTCAGGACCTTTGCGTTTCCCGGACTTCTTTTAAATGGGGTATTCCTGTAGATTTTGATCCAGACCATGTTGTTTATGTTTGGATTGATGCTTTATCCAACTACATCACTGGTTTGGGATTTGATTTAGACGGAAATCATGGCGATTTATACAAGAAATACTGGCCAGCAGACCTTCACCTGATCGGTAAAGATATTTTAAGATTCCATACCATTTACTGGCCAATCATGCTGATGGCTCTGGACGTTCCGCTTCCAAAGCAGGTTTTCGGACATCCATGGCTGCTTTTAGGCGAAGGCAAAATGAGTAAATCCAAAGGCAACGTAATGTATGCGGACGACCTGGTAAATATGTTCGGCGTAGACGCTGTTCGTTACTTCGTACTTCACGAGATGCCTTTCGAAAACGATGGAACTATTACATGGGAACTTTTAGTAGAAAGAATCAATTCTGACCTGGCAAATACCTTAGGTAACCTGGTAAACCGTACCGTTTCCATGTCCAATAAATACTTCGGTGGCGTAGTAGAGAATAAGGGCGTGGAAGGCGATGTGGATGCAGACTTCAAGGCTGTTATCTGCGGAACCCGTGATAAAGCTGTTAAGAAGATGATCGATCTCCATGTAGCAGACGCTATGACGGAAATCTGGGATCTCTTCAAGAGATGCAATAAATACATTGACGAGACTGAGCCATGGGTACTGGCAAAAGATGAGGAGAAGAGCGACCGCTTAGCAACCGTTCTTTACAACCTGATTGAAGCTATCAACATTGGTGCAAGCCTGGCAGAACCTTTCATTCCTGGCACATGTGCTAAGATTCTTGCCCAGATTGGTGCAAAGAAGAGAGATTTCGAAGATATGGACAAATTCGGTCTGTATCCATCTGGAAATAAAGTAACGGATGCTCCGGAAATTCTCTTTGCTCGTCTGAAACTGAACGAAGTGCTTGAGAAAGTAGAAGCTTTACAGAACTAATATGATTTTTGATACACACGCACATTACGATGACAGCGCTTTTAATGAAGACCGGGAAGAAATTCTTTCCGGTCTTAAAAGTAATGGCGTTGGCTTTGTAGTAAATGCGGCAGCTCGCTGCAGTTCCATTCCGAAAATCATTGAACTGACGGAAAAATATGATTTTCTTTATGGGGCAGCAGGACTTCATCCGACGGAGCTTTATAAAATCGAATGCGGAGAGGACGATGACATCCGTGGCAATAAAGACTTTTATGCCGGGGAGAAAGAGTTTGAAATCGTAAAAGAAGCTCTGAAGAATCCGAAAATTGTCGCTGTGGGAGAAATCGGCCTGGACTATCATTATGATGATACAGACAAGCCGTTCCAAAAAGAATGGTTTGCCCGTCAGATCAATCTGGCGAAGGAGGAAGGCTATCCGATCATTATCCATAGCCGCGACAGCGCGGCGGATACGTTGGACATGGTCAAGGCAGAATCGGCCAAAGACTGCGGAGGCGTAGTTCATTGCTTCTCTTATGAACTGGAAATGGCGAAAATCTATCTGGATTTAGGCTTTTACATCGGTGTTGGCGGCGTCCTGACTTTTAAAAATGGACGGAAGCTGAGACAAATTGTAGAGTACATGCCAATGGACAGACTTCTTTTAGAAACGGATTGCCCATATCTGGCTCCGGAACCGTTCCGCGGCAGAAGAAATAATTCCGCCCTTATCCAATATGTAGCAGAAAAGGTCGCAGAAATTAAGGGAATGGATTACGAAGAAGTAGTAGCTGTTACCGAAGAAAACGCAAAAAGAATGTATCGACTGGGCTAAGAAAGTAAAAGGTACGCGAAAAAGGCGGGGCAAGGCACGGCGGGCATGATGGAACATCCATTCAGGGAAGACCGTGCGAGGCAAAAAGAGAAAAATGGAAAATTTAGGAAACCCGAATAAAACTTTAGAACTGATTAAAAGTCATGATTTCTCCATCCAGAAAAAATATGGACAGAACTTCCTGATTGATGCCAACGTGCTTTCTTCTATTGTCAGTGCGGCTGGAATTACTTCGGACGATATTGTTCTGGAAATCGGACCTGGCTTAGGAGCTCTTACGGAATACCTTCTGCAGGCGGCAAAGCATGTGGTTGCGGTAGAAGTGGACAAGATGCTGATTCCGATCTTAAAGGAGAACTTTAAGGATTATGACAACTTTACGCTGATCAATGACGATATTCTGAAGGTGGATATTGAAGAACTGATTGCTTCCGTTAGCGATGGCAGCGAAGGGAAAGTGAAAGTTGTAGCCAACCTGCCTTATTACATTACGACCCCGATCGTTATGGAACTTCTGGAAAAGCAGCATAACATTGACAGCATCACGGTCATGATCCAGAAGGAAGTGGCCCAAAGAATGCAGGAAGGTCCGGGCAGCAAGGCTTATGGCGCTTTAAGTCTGGCGGTTCAGTTCTACTCCCGACCGGAAGTGGTCATGATTGTTTCCAAGAACTGCTTCATTCCAAAGCCGGATGTAGATTCCGCAGTAATCAAGCTGGATATTTTCAAGGAAGAAGAACGGCCGGTAAAGGCAAAGGACGAGGGACGCATGTTCGACATTATCCGTGCGGCGTTCAATCAGAGAAGAAAAACTCTGGTCAATGCCTTGGGAAATGCGCAGAATTTAAACTGTTCGAAGGAACAGGTGGCAGCAGCTCTTGTACAAATGGGAAAAAGCGAAACTATCCGCGGAGAGGCTCTTTCTTTGAGCGACTTCGCTGAGTTAGCAGATATATTAGCGTAATCGTAAATAGAATGATGCTGATCCACTGGGAAGTGGAGAGCGGTCCCCAGAAACCTCTCAAAGCGTCTCCACGAAGGAATTCATCAAAGAAACGGATTACTGGATAAACGAGAAGATACGTAGTCGTAACAGAAAACGCGTCTTCTTTTTTTATGTAAATGATTAAAAGAACGATGAAGAGAATCAGTTCCAAGAGCGCCTCCAGGAGCTGAATCGGGAAACGAGGAAAGTCCGCCAGGTCCTCGTTGACACCAGGAGTGATAAGGGACGGGCTGTAGTTAATGGCCAGCGGTCCATGATATTCGATGCCATAGCAGCAGCCGGAAAGGACGCAGCCGATGCGGCCGAAGCAATGGAATAAAGGACAGGTTACGACCATGATGTTGAAATAAGGCCGGATCGGAAGCTGGCGGTATTTGCAGTACCAGTACATGAAAAGCAGTCCCACCAGAAGCCCGCCATAGAAGACCATGCCGGACGCAGCAACGGCGAAGGAATCCAGGAAATCGTTGAAGCTTTTCAGAGTAGGCACAACATCACGGATAAAGTCCGGAAGGCCGACCAGGAAGAACAGGAGATGGCCGCCGACGAAAAGACCAGCAGCGGCGCATGCATAGAGCGCAATAAAGGTTGACTTAATAATGTAGCGGTTCCGGATCAGGAGACACACTACGAGAATGGATGCGCCCAAACCAAGGAGGCCGCACAACAGATAAAAAGTCACTTCATTTTGTAAAAACTCTAACATGTTCGTAAATTTATCCGTCAGGAAAGTCTTCGCAATCTAAAAAGAAAACGGGGAGCTGAAAAGAGCTCCCCCCGAACGCTTCTTAAAAGGTAAACTCCCGAATATCAACCCATGATGACGATGGTAGTAAAGAGTGTAAGGAGTACCGATAAAATCAAGCCGATGAGGGAAAGGATAAAACCGCATCTTCCCATCTTATTCGCCGGGATTTCCTGCTTTGCCTTTATACCAATGATCAATCCGACGAGGGAAATAACAATACCAATCAGACCAACAAAACTAAAGAAGCCCGTCCATGCGGAAGACAGTCCTGCGATACCCAAAATAAGAGCCCAAATCTGTTTCTTCATGGATGGAGCAACTGGCACATTCTGCGGGTTGTTTGACGGGTGTACATACTCTTCATATGTTGGAATGGAATTGTTTGATGTTTGTTCTGCAACAGCAACAGGGGAACCACAATATTCGCAGAATTTTGCCCCCTCAGCGATATCAGCACCACAATTTGCACATTTCATTTTTTGTCCTCCATTGTATGTAAACTATAATAAATATCCTAAAATTTGTTGTCTTATGATACCACAATTATGTTATAATTTGCAAGAATGGAGGGCGTCATGAACACGGTTCTTTTATCTACAGATGATGAAAATTTAGTTGCTGCAGGCCGCGTCTTAAAGGACGGAGGCATCGTAGCATTTCCTACCGATACGGTATATGGCCTGGGTGCCGTTTACCGTGACGAAAAGGCGGTTGCCAAGATTTTTGAAGCAAAAGGTCGTGACGAAGGAAAGCCTTTAAGCATTCTTGTCAGCAATATCGACCAGGTAAATCTGTTGGCAGATTTCGGTTCCGGTGAAATGTCCGAAAAAGCTGTCCGTCTCATGAAGAAATACTGGCCAGGAGCTCTGACGCTGATCTTTAAAAAGAAACCGGGAATTCCGGACAACGTAACTGCAGGTGGAGAAACCATTGGCATCCGTATGCCGGATCTGGATACCACCTTAAAGATTATTGAGGCAGCAGGACTTCCGCTGGCAGCTCCGAGTGCCAACACTTCCGGAAAGAGAAGCTCCGTAACGGCAGAGGATGTGGCTGAAGACTTGAATGGAAAAATCGATATGATTATTGATGGCGGCGCATGCAAGGTTGGACTTGCGTCTACCGTTGTAGATATGACCGGCGAACGGCCGAAAATATTACGCGAAGGGGTTATCACTCAGGAAATGATTGATGAGACGTGATGCAGCACATGAGAATGGCCGCAGACAGCAGAGCGAATGAAAGCATGACGAAACGCAGCAGTACGTACAATGGGGAGTGTACATATGTCGAGATTTAATCGAGTAGTTTTTTTAGATGAGGACAACACCAGGCTTAGCCCGATAGCTTCTGTTTTATTCAAGAAGAAAGTAAGGGCGTCGTCTTTGGAGGGATTGAATATCGCTTCCAGAGGCAATGTGGTTCTATTTCCAGAACCGGTAAACCAGAAAGTGGTGGAAATTGCGAAGGAAAATGATGCGGATCTGTCTTCCTATGCAGCCTTGGCTCTGACGGAAGAAGATTTCTCCGACAAGACGTTGATTCTTGCTATGGACAACCAAAGCAAGGCTATGGCATATGACCGCTTCGCTTCGGCGGTGAATGTCTATACACTGAAGGAATATTTAGGCAGCAGCGGAGACTTAAAACTTCCTATGGGCGGTACCATCGAAGAATATAGGACCGTTGTGGAAATCTTAAAGGGCCTGCTGGACAATCTGGTGCGGAAATTCGAAGAAGAGTAAAAACAGAAAAGGTCTGCGGATTCTGTGGGCAGAATGGATCCGCAATGAACTTGTAAAAAACTGCGAAAAGCAGAGAAAACATATATCGGGAGGACGAACATGATAGCAATTGGCAGCGACCATGCCGGATTCGAAATGAAAGAGGCATTAAAAAAACACTTAGAAGAAAAAGGATATGAAGTAAAAGATTTCGGAACAGATTCCGACCAGTCCTGCGACTATCCGGAATTTGCAAAGGCAGTTTCCCATTGCGTAGCTGATGGAATCGCTGAGAAAGGCGTTCTGATCTGTGGAACCGGCATCGGCATGAGCATGGCAGCAAACAAAGTAAAAGGCATCCGCGCAGCAGTTGTTGGCGATGCATTTTCTGCACAGGCAACCCGCGAGCATAACGATGCAAACGTTATCTGCATGGGCGCTCGTGTTATTGATTTAGAAAAAGCAACCGAATTTCTGGACATCTTCATGACCACCGATTTCTCATTTGGTGAGAACCATATCCGCCGTATCGGTAAACTGGAAGAATAATTGTAAAAAGGTATATTTTTTGAAGCAGAGAGATTTTCTTTGCCTGAAATGTGTAAAAACAGAAGGAGATTATCGTGAGCAATAAAAGAGAGAACTATATTACCTGGGACGAATATTTTATGGGCGTAGCCTTTCTTGCAGCCCAGCGTTCCAAAGACCCGTCAACCCAGGTTGGCGCATGTATCGTAAGCCAGGACAACA
>JAZUGA010000040.1:0-7570 GCA_045640945.1 Lachnospiraceae bacterium
ACTGGTAGAAAGAACCGGCGTACATTCCGGCGACTCCATCAGCGTATATCCGACCTTCTCAATTTCCAATAAAGTAAAAGGAATCATCCTTCAGTACGCAAAGAAGTTAGGCATCGCCATCGGAATCGTAGGACTTTACAACATCCAGTTCATCGTCGATAAAGACGAAAACGTTTTCATCATCGAAGTAAATCCAAGAAGCTCCAGAACCGTACCATTCCTGTCCAAAGCAACCGGTTATTCCTTAGCAGATATTGCAACAGAAGTAATTCTTGGCAAGTCTTTGAAGGAGCAGGGAATCTTCGATCTCTATCCAACAGAGAAGGAGAGATATTATGTAAAGGTTCCAGTATTCAGCTTTAATAAGATTAAAGGTATGGATACCTACCTTTCCCCAGAAATGAAGTCTACTGGTGAAGCAATCGGCTATGATGACAAGCTGAACCGTGCTTTATTCAAAGCTCTTCAGGCTTCTGGAACAAAAGTAAGAAATTACGGAACTGTATTTGCAACCTTCGCAGGAAATGATAAAGAAGAAGCTCTGCCACTGATTCAGCGATTCTACAACTTAGGATTCAACATTGAAGCAACTCCTGGTACTGCAAGATATCTGAAAGAGAATGGCATCCGTACCAGAGTTCTTAAGAAAATCAGCGATGGCAGCGATGAAATCTTAGATTCCATCCGCCAGGGACATATCGCATACATCCTGAATACAAGAGATGTAAGCAGCGAAGACCAGGCTTCTGACGGTGCACAGATCCGTCAGTGCGCAGCAGAAAATAATGCAACATTGTTTACATCCATGGATACAGTAAAAGTTCTTCTGGATGTTCTGGAAGAAACTACACTGACAATTTCAACCATTGACGCATAATTATGAAAGAATCAATTTTTACAATCCAAAAGAATGAGGCTCTGACAGAATCGGTTTATAAAATGGTTCTGGCCGGAGACACCTCGGAAATAACCAGACCAGGACAGTTTGTGAATCTGAAAATTGACGGACTGTTCCTGAGAAGACCGATTTCCGTTTGTGACCTGCAAGACGGTTCCCTGACCTTAATTTATAAGGTTGTAGGAAAGGGTACGGAAGAAATGGCTAAAATGAAAGCTGGAAAAGAACTGAACCTTCTGACCGGTTTAGGAAATGGATATGACCTTTCTCTTTCCGGAGAGAAACCATTGCTGATCGGCGGTGGCGTAGGTGTTCCTCCTCTTTACTATCTTGCAAAACAGCTGAAAGCCGAAGGCAAGGAAGTAAAAGCCATTTTAGGTTTTAATACGAAAGACGAACTTTTCCTGGAAAAAGAATTTCAGGAATTAGGAGTAGAAGTAATCGTAGCAACTGCAGACGGCAGTTATGGCAAGAAGGGCTTTGTAACCGATGCCCTTCCAGAAGATTACACTTATGTTTACACCTGCGGCCCGGAACCGATGTTAAAAGCCCTTTTCCGTTCCATCCAGACATCTGGACAGTTCAGTTTTGAAGAGCGCATGGGCTGCGGTTTTGGCGCTTGTATGGGGTGCTCCTGCAAGACTATTACCGGCTTTAAACGAATCTGTAAAGACGGACCAGTATTAGTGAAGGAGGAAATTTTATGGGAAGATTAAGCGTAGATCTTTGCGGAATCGAAATTGATAATCCAATCATCCCTGCTTCCGGAACTTTTGGATATGGCTACGAATTTGCGGAAATATATGACATTAACTGTCTGGGTACATTCTCTTTCAAAGGCACCACAAAAGAGCCCAGATTTGGAAATGAGACCCCGAGAATCGCAGAAACAGCCAGCGGAATGCTGAACGCTGTAGGACTTCAAAATCCAGGCGTGGAAAAAGTCATCAGCGAAGAACTTCCAAAGCTGAAAAAGGTTTTCCATAAACCGGTTATGGCCAATGTCAGCGGCTTTTCTGTTGAGGAATATGTATATACGTCCAAGTTACTGGATGCTCAGGAGCAGGTTGGCTGGATCGAATTAAATATCAGCTGTCCGAACGTTCATGGGGGCGGTATGAGCTTTGGAACGGATCCACAGGAGGCTGCAAAAGTAACCAAAGCAGTAAAAGCAGAAATTAAAAAGCCTCTGATCGTAAAGCTTTCTCCAAACGTAACGGATATCGTATCTATTGCGAAAGCGGTTGAAGCAGAAGGGGCGGATGGAATCAGTCTGATCAATACTTTAATGGGTATGCGAATCAACCTGAAAACCGGAAAACCGATCATTGCCAATGTAACTGGTGGTTTATCGGGCCCGGCCATTTTCCCAGTCGCTTTACGCATGGTATATCAGGTTGCTCAGGCCGTGAATGTACCGGTAATCGGTATGGGCGGAATTTCCTGTGCAGAAGATGTAATTGAAATGATGATGGCGGGAGCCAAAGCCGTAGAAATTGGTGCGGCAAATCTGGTAAACCCGACTGTGTGCAGAGATATCGTAAATGAACTTCCGGAAGTAATGGATAAGTACGGATTTGAGTTTCATTAGAAAGGTGAATTATGGCAAAAGATGTAATTGTAGCTTGTGATTTTAACAGCAAAGAAGAAACCTTAGCTTTTCTTGATCAGTTTACAGACTGCAAACCTTTTGTAAAAATAGGTATGGAACTGTTTTATGCAGAAGGACCAGATATTGTAAGAGAAATCAAGAAGAGAGGACATAAAATATTTTTAGACCTGAAGCTTCATGACATTCCAACGACCGTAAAGAAGGCAATGACCGTTTTACGGAATCTGGATGTAGATATTACCAACGTTCATGCAGCAGGAACCATATCTATGATGGAAGCAGCAATCGAAGGGTTAACCAGAGAAGATGGAACCAGACCGTTACTGATCGCTGTAACGCAGCTTACTTCCACGGATCAGTCCCAGCTGGAACAGGATCTTTTAATAAAAGAGCCGATGGAAGAAGTGGTAATGCATTACGCAGAAAATGCAAAGAAGGCTGGCTTGGACGGCGTTGTATGTTCTCCTTTAGAGGCAGAAGCTGTTCATAACCGTTGTGGTGAAAACTTTTTCACCATCACTCCAGGCGTTCGTTTTGCCGATGGTGAAAAGGGAGATCAGAAGAGAGTAATGACACCGGAGCAGGCAAGAAAAGTTGGCTCGGATTACATCGTAATGGGCCGTCCGATTACCCAGGCTGACGATCCGGTAAGTGCATATAAAAGAGCAGTAAAGGAGTTTTTATCATGACAAATAATGAGAGATTAATTGCAACCGATTTATTAAAAATCAAAGCGGTATTTTTCCGCCCGGAAGAGCCTTTCACATGGGCCAGCGGAATCAAAAGCCCGATTTATTGTGACAACCGTTTAACTCTTACCGCTCCAGAAGTAAGAAACGACGTAGAAGCTGCAATTGCAGAAGTTGTAAAAGAGAAATACCCAGAAGCAGAAGTCCTTATGGGAACTTCTACCGCAGGTATTGCTCATGCTGCAATTGTTGGCCATCTTTTAAACATGCCGATGGGTTATGTTCGCTCCGGTGCTAAAGATCATGGCCGTCAGAACCAGATTGAAGGCAGATTAGAGCCAGGCCAGAAGGTCGTTGTAATTGAAGACCTGATTTCCACTGGTGGCAGTGTAATCGAAGTTGTTGATGCTTTAAGAGAAGCTGGTGCTGAAGTATTGGGAATCGTTTCCATCTTTACTTACGGCATGCAGAAGAGCGTAGACCGCTTAGCAGCAGCAAATGTTGAAAATACAAGTATTACAAACTTTGATGTAATCGCTCAGGTTGCAGCAGAAGAAGGTTATATTCAGGAATCGGATATCGCAAGACTGATTGCTTTCCGTAACAACCCATCCGATGAATCCTGGATTCAGAAATAACTTAGGAGACAAAATGAGAAGTATAATCGATATTACAGATCTTTCCGCAGAAGAAATAAACGAATTGATGGACTTGGCCATGGATATTATCGAACATCCAGACAAGTATGCGCATTCCTGCGATGGGAAGATTTTGGCAACATTGTTCTTTGAGCCTTCCACAAGAACAAGACTTAGTTTTGAAGCTGCCATGGAATCTCTTGGCGGAAAAGTAATTTCCGTGCCAAGTGCAGATAAGAATTCCAGTTCGACCAAGGGAGAATCTATTGCAGATACAGCAAAGATTGTCAGCTGCTATGCAGATATGATTGCCATGCGTCATCCTTTAGAAGGCAGCGCTTATGTTGCATCCAAAAACGCAAGTGTTCCTTTCATTAATGCAGGTGATGGTGGACATTGTCATCCGACCCAGACTACAGCGGACCTGCTTACCATTCATCGTGTAAAAGGCTCCTTTGAAAATCTGACCATTGGTCTTTGTGGAGATTTGTTATACGGAAGAACCGTACATTCCCTGCTGAATGCTATGAGTCTTTACAAAGGCAATAAATACGTACTGATTTCTCCACCAGAACTGAGACTTCCGGATTATATGAAGGAGAAACTGGATGCTGCAGGAATCGATTATGTGGAGACCGAGAATTTAGATGCAGCGATTCCGGAACTGGATATTTTATATATGACCAGAATTCAGAAAGAACGTTTTGCGGACCCGGAGCAGTATGAAAGACTGAAAGACTCCTATTGCCTGACGGAAGAAAAAATGGAACTGGCAAAAGAAGATATGTGTCTTCTTCATCCGCTGCCAAGAGTAAATGAAATCAGTGCAAAAATCGATAAAGATCCAAGAGCCTGCTATTTTGACCAGGCATTAAACGGAAAATTCATGCGTATGGCTCTGATTCTGAAACTTTTCCGTGATAACGAAGAGGAAATTAAATCCATTAAGCGCGGAACCACCATTCATTTTGTTCCGGACTATGCTTTTGGTTACAAAGGTGCTAAAATAAATATGAGTAAATGCACAAATCCAAAGTGCATCACTACAACGGAACAGGAATTAGACCAGATATTTGCCAATGGCAGATGCATTTACTGCGATAATAAAGAACAGTAGGAGAGAAAAAATGGATAAAGAACAAGTAAAACAGATTTTGAAAGACTGTGGATTTGAAACAGTAGCAGATCTGGACGTTTCTACTTTAACAGCTCTTAGCGAAGTCAGAGATATGTGTGCAGTAAATACTTGTGGAGCTTATGGAAAGAACTGGACCTGTCCACCGGCTTGTGGTGATATCGAAGTTTGTCAGGAAAGAATGCATAGTTATGCCCACGGAGTTTTAGTTCAGACCGTTGGTGATATTGAAGACAGTCTGGATTTCGAAGGAATCGCAGACGTTGCAAAGTTACATGGCGAGCGTTTCATTAAATGCGTAGATGCTTTGGCAGAAGTATTAGATGACAAACTGGTTTTAGGTGCAGGCGGATGCAGACGCTGCAAAGAATGCACTTATCCGGATGCTCCTTGCAGATTCCCTGAGAAGGCTACTTCTTCTATGGAAGGCTATGGCTTATATGTTTCTGACGTTTGCAAGAAAAATGGCGTTGCATACAACTATGGACCTGAAAAAATGTGCTATTCCGGATGTATTTTATTTAATTAATTAGACTGGGAGATTGGACAGATGAGTTACACAATTACAATTTTACCGAATGGATTAACTGTTGAAGCAGAGCAGGGAACGTCTCTTCTTGACGTACAGATTCAAGCAGGTCTTCAGCCAGACGCTCCTTGTGGCGGAGCTGGTACTTGTGGAAAATGTCTGGTTGACGTTCTTTTAGAGGATGGATCTTTTGAAACTGTAAAGGCTTGTCAGACTTTTGTGGAGAAAGATATGACGATCCGTACAAAAGAAGAAACCACTTTCCATGTTTTGGAATCTGGCACAAAGCGTTCTTTCAGCTTGAATCCAGCTATGAGTCTGGAAGAAATTCAGGCAAAGAAAGCTTTAGGTGCTGCTTTTGATATTGGTACAACATCTGTTGTCTGCTATCTTTTAGACCTGGAAACTGGTGAGGAACTGGCTCATGCCAGCATGCTGAACCCTCAGAGTCAGTTCGGTGCAGACGTTATTTCCCGTTGTGAATATGCGATTGCTAATGGCGTAGATAAATTATCTTCCGTTATTCATACTGCGTTAAACGAACTTCTGGATGAAGCTTGTAAAAATGCAGGAAGAACGAAGGAAGAGGTTTATATTGCCTCTATCGTTGGCAACACCTGTATGCATCATCTGTATATTGGCATTAACCCTCAGTCTCTTACCGTAGTTCCTTACGAAGCTACCGTTAAGGACGAAATGGTTGTAAAACCAGAGGAAGTAGAACTGGAAATCAATAAAGAAGGTATCGTTCAGATTCTTCCAAACATTGCAGGTTTCGTAGGCGCCGACACCGTTGGCTGTCTTCTTGCTACCGCTTTTGATGAAATTGAAGACATGACTTTAATGATCGATATCGGAACCAACGGCGAAATGGTTATGGGAAATAAGGACCATATGATCGCTTGTTCCACCGCTGCAGGTCCTGCTTTTGAAGGTGCAAAGATTGAATGCGGTATGCGTGGAAAAGATGGCGCGATCGACCATATTAAGACGGATGGCACAAATCTGATCTGCCATGTTATTGATGATGTGGCTGCAGAAGGTATCTGCGGAAGCGGTCTGATGGATGCCATTGCCGTAGGTCTGGATATTGAATTAATTGATGATACTGGAAAAATCAGTGATGATTTTGACTATGTATATAAAAACGATGAAAACCTCAGAGCTTTCAAACTGAGAGACGGTGTTTATCTGTCACAGAAAGACGTTCGTGAGGTTCAGCTTGCCAAAGGTGCTATCGCAGCTGGTATTGAACTGATGGCAGAAAAACTTGGTATTGCCGTAAACGATATTAAGAAGGTTATGATTGCTGGTGCATTCGGTAACTATATGGATCCACATTCTGCATGCAGAATCGGTATGATACCGGCCATCTTAGAAGACCGTATTGAAATGATTGGAAACGCTGCCGGTGAAGGCTCCAGAATCGCTACTTTAAATAAAGACGAGTTTGTCAGAGCCCAGAATATTAAGGAGAACATAGAATTCCTTGAGTTGGCATCCTCTCCAAACTTCCAGGATACTTTTGTAGACAACTTATTATTTGAGTAATATATGAATAAACGCCAGGTTGGTACAGAATACGAGCAGATGGCTGCCCGTTTCTTAGAAGAACAGGGACTGGAAATTATTGAAACAAATTACCGGGTGAAAATCGGTGAAATTGATATTATCGCTAAAGATGGATACACTTTGGTTTTTGCAGAGGTAAAATTCCGGTCGGATAAAGAATATGGCGGCGCAAGCTTTGCCATAAACGAAAAGAAAAAGAAAACTATATATCGTGTAGCACAATGGTATATATCGGCCCATCATCTTTCGAATAATGCTTTATATCGTTTTGATGCGGTGCTGATTGATGGAAATGAAATCACACATATAAAAAATGCATGGTAAAGGTGCAAAATAATTATTTTTGTGATTGACGGGATTAACAATTGTGTTATAATAATTAGGCGCGTAAGCGGAAAGATTCCATAATCGGAGGGAGGTAAGTTCGAAGCTTATGTCAAATGTTATCGTAAAAGAGAACGAATCATTAGATAGTGCATTACGTCGTTTCAAAAGAA
>JAZUGA010000041.1:0-8566 GCA_045640945.1 Lachnospiraceae bacterium
CATAAAGAGGCAGATGATTTAGGCTTCCGTAAAGACGTTTTAGATTTAGTAAAGAAATTGAACGTTCCAATCGTACGGTATCCGGGTGGAAATTTTGTTTCCGGTTATAACTGGGAAGATGGCACTGGTCCGAGAGACAAACGCCCTCGCAAACTGGAATTGGCATGGGAAAGTATTGAGACCAACCAGGTAGGCATCGATGAATTCCAGGAGTGGGCAAAGAGAGCCGACAGTGACGTTATGATGGCGGTCAACTTAGGAACCAGAGGCCCGGAAGAAGCCCGTCAGTTAGTAGAATACTGTAACTTAGATACGGACACCGTATATGCAAATAAAAGAAAAGAAAACGGATTTGAGAAACCATTCGGCATTAAGCTTTGGTGCTTAGGCAACGAAATGGACGGTCCTTGGCAGATTTGCGGAAAGACAGCCGAGGAGTATGCAAGAGTTGCTACCGAAACCGCAAAGATGATGAAATGGGTGGACCCTTCCATCGAGCTGGTAGCCTGCGGAAGCTCTAACCTGGATATGCCTACTTTCGGAACCTGGGAGAAAACCGTTCTGGAAGCTACCTATCCATACATCGATTATTTATCTCTTCATAGCTACTACGGAAACAGAGACGGCGACACTGCAGAGTTCTTTGCAAAGGCTGTAGATATGGATTCGTTCATCACTCAGGTAGAAAATATCTGTGATGAAGTCAAAGCGGAAAAGAATACAGAGAAGCAGATTAATCTGTCCTTCGATGAGTGGAACGTATGGTACCACAGTAACGATCAGGACAAGGAAATCGAGCCATGGCAGATTGCTCCTCCGAAGCTTGAGGATGTTTACAATCTGGAAGATGCCGTTATGGTGGGCAGCATGATGATCGTTCTGTTAAATCACTGCGACCGCGTAAAGGTTGCATGTTTGGCACAGTTAGTAAACGTTATCGCTCCGATTATGACCGAAGTTGGCGGAGAAGCATGGGCTCAGACCATTTACTATCCGTTCATGTACACTTCCACCTACGGAAGAGGAACCGCCCTTAAGGTTTCCTGTGATGCCGGAACCTATGATACCAAGGAACACACCGCTATTCCGAACGTTGACGGCGCAGCAGTTCTTTCTGAGGACGAAAAAACTCTGACCGTATTCTTAGTAAACCGTTCCCTGACCGAAGAGTTCGATGTAGACCTTCAGGCTTGCGGCTTTGACGGATACAAGGTGGTAAAACAGGTAGCTATGGAAGGCGAGGACCTTCAGGCGGTGAACGATGCGGCAAACATGAATAAGGTCGTACCAGTAGAAAAATGCGTAGAAAACGGCGTGAAGTTATCTGCCCATTCCTGGAACATGATTCAGCTGGAGAAATAATAAAGCGTGAAACTTTCATGGGAAGGATCCTGAGGCTGCATTTTCAGCCAAGTGCGGCAAAAGAACCGACTCTTGTCACACTATGAAAAATATTTTATAATACATCCATCTTGTTATGTATAAAACGATAAAGGAGAAGGTTATGAAAAGAAAAGTTAGCATAATTTTAGCATGTCTTATAGTAGCCATTATGGCTTTAGGCCTTTGCGCATGCGGCGAAAGCGGCAATGGCGGCGGCGAAAAAGAAACAACAGCAGCAGTTGAAACAAAGGCTCCAGTAGAAAAAGAAACAACAGCTCCAGCAGAAACAACAGCTCCAGCAGAAACAGTAGCTCCAACTACAGATCCAAGACTTCCAGCAAATCCATTAGTAAGTGATGCTTCTCATTTAGTAATTGAAGAGGATGGCATTCTTCTTTCCTATGAATTCAAGGGAGATGAAATCGTTGGATTAATCGCATATTTCGATATGGGAGATGAGCAGCTGGCTTCTTTAATGAAAACTTTAACCGAGGAAGAAATTGCCCAGATCGGAGCAGAATCCAATATGGATCTTGTGGAAATTATTCCTTACGGAACCTATGCCGGATATGTTATTGGACCTAGCGGATGGGAAGGACTTACAATTCCTGATCTTGAGGCAGCCGTTGCAGCTGGTGTCCTTACAAAAGTTGAATAATCTTTAGAGATTTCAATTCAGATTTCAAATCGGGTTTTGATTGAAATAACAATACGGATTTCAATTTTGATTTCAATTCATAAATTCTTAAGAGGCGCTTGATAGCGCCTCTTTTTGTATGCTTTTACGAATGGTTTCGTGAAACTGCGTGAATTCTCAGTTACTGTTCCAGATGCCGCAGACGAGATCATGAAACTGCGTGAATTCTTAGTTACTGTTCCGAAAATAGGGAAAAAAAGACCCTTCCAGAACGGAAACTAAAAAAACGCGCAATTTCAGAGATGGGGCACATGGGGTAGAACGATAACTCCAAATTCGCGCAATTCAGGAAGGGGGCTCCTGCAAGAAACAAATTGGTAAGAAACAAATTAGCAAGAAATGAATTGGCAAGAGAGTAATTAGCAAGAGAGTACTTGGCAGGAAATAAACCGGCAGGAGATTATAAGAGACTATTTTCCAAGGGATTAAAAAGATACAGAAAGTTCACAGAGGTTATGGTAGAATAAGGTGTAACATCCTTGGGAGTGAACTTATGGAAAAGAAAACGAACATGAATAAGAAAAAGAAAATCATTATAGCGGCGGCTGCGGCGGCTGTAGTTGTTGTGGCAGCAGTTGTTATTTTTATATTGCTAGGGAACGGCGGCTCGAAAGCCGGCAAAATCTATGTGCAGAACGTAAAGGAACTGATGAGCGGCTCTTATCAGAACCGGTACAGCGGCGTGGTGGAAACTCAGAAATCGGAAAAGTTTGAGTTTGACACTTCCCGCCAGTTAGAGACCGTTTACGTAAAAGAAGGGGACAAAGTCAAATCCGGCGATAAGCTGTTTTCTTATAATACGGACCAGCTGAATCTGGAAATCGAGGAGCTCCAGATCCGTATCGAGAAAAGTAATTCGACCATCGAAAACGACAACGCTCAAATTCAGCAGCTCTATCAGGAAATGGAATATGCCAGCTCCTCGGATAAGCTGGGCTATTCCGCACAGATCCAGCAGCTGCAGGCCGAGATTGCTCAGGCGGAATATGACATCAAGAACAATCAGGCCAACATCACCAGCAAGAAGAATGCAATCGACAAATCTACCATCTGCTCCAGCATGAACGGAACCGTGCAGAACATTGCAGATATTAACACGATTTTAAATGGCGACGATTTTGGCGCGTATTACGGCGGTGGCAGTGATGCCAACGTTTTCATGACCGTTATTGCGGAAGGCAACCTTCGCATTAAAGGAAAAATCGGTGAGCAGAACGTAATTAATATTTATACCGGAGAGAAAGTTCTTGTCCGCTCCAGAGTGGATGAGAGTGTGATCTGGAAGGGAACCATCGCTTCCATTAACACTCAGGGAACGGCCAGCGAAGACGACATGTATTTTTACAATCCGGGAGAAAGCTCCACCAGCTACGAGTTTTATGTAAACCTGGAGAATACGGAAGGGCTGATGCTGGGACAGCATGTGACCATTGAAGAGGACCTGGGCCAGGAAGATACCAGAGAGGGAATCTGGCTGAACAGCGGTTGGATTCTCGGCGATGAGAACGGCGATAATTATGTTTGGGCCGCAAAAAGTGACGGCGCAAAGCTGGAAAAGAGAAAAGTTGTTTTAGGAAGATACGATGAAAATCTGGACGAATATGAAATCCAGAGCGGTCTGAAGGCAGAGGAATTCATTGCATGGCCAAGCGGAGAATGCAAGGCTGGCGCAGCGACCACCACGGTTTACGCGGAGCCTGTTGATGCAGGCATGGAAGGCTACGACGAGGGCTACGTGGACGACTATGGCATGGAAGGCTACGACGAAGGCTACGTGAATGAGTTTAACGGTGCCATCGAAGAACCGATGCCGATACCGGAATTATACGACGAGAAAGTTTACTAGGAGGCTGTTTTGGCGCTGCTTAGCTTAAGAAATGTATATAAAGAATATGACAACGAGGAGCTGAAGGTGCCCGTTTTGTTCGACATCGATTTGGATGTGGAGGAAGGCGAGTATCTGGTTATTATGGGCCATTCCGGCTCCGGCAAAAGCACCTTGATGAATATCATCGGTTGTCTGGATGAAGCCACCAGTGGAGAATATATTCTGAACGGGGAGAAGGTTTCGGAAAAAAGCGACAACGAACTGGCGGACATCCGGAACAAGATGATCGGCTTTGTGTTCCAGACCTTTAATCTCCTTCCGAAAGAAACGGCGCAGGTTAATGTGGCCCTGCCTTTGCTGTATGCCGGCGTTCCGAAGGCGGAGCGCATGGAGCGGGCGAAAGAAGCCTTGGAAAAAATGGGCTTAGGCGACCGTCTGGACTTCTTACCGAATCAGCTTTCCGGCGGACAGAAACAGAGAGTGGCCATTGCCCGGGCCATGGTAACCAACCCGAAAATTCTTCTGGCAGATGAGCCGACCGGCGCTTTGGATACGGCTTCCGGACTTCAGATCATGGAGCTGTTTTCGAAGCTGAACGAGGAAGGCATCACCATCATCATGATCACCCATGAGCCAGACATTGCAGCTTTTGGAAAGCGGATGGTAATTATTAAGGACGGACGACTGGTGTCCGAAACTAGCGACGAAGACAAATCAACTTCTGAGACAAACGAAGAACCAACGGAGGAGCCGGAGGAAACTGCTTCCGAAAACGACTCCCCAAGCGAAGAATAAAGTATGACAGGCAAGAAGAAGAAACTGAAAATTATTATCATCATTGCAGCGGTTGTGGTGGCTCTTGCAGCGGCCCTTATTGTTGTGCGCAGCCTGAATACCAATAAAAAAGTAGACGTGGTGTCCGTAGGACTGATCAACGACCCGTGGTGGGGAGAGGATTCCCAGTACAGCGGAAACGTGTCTTCTGGCCGGGTGCAGAATGTCAAATTACGGAACGCCCTTGTGGAAAGCGTAAACGTACAGGTGGGCGATGTCGTACAAGTGGGCGATGTGCTGCTGGTTTATGATTCTATCGAGTATCAGCTGACGCTGCAGCAGGACGAGGCCAACATCGCGGTTTTAGAGGCCCAGATTGACCAGGCCCAGCGCGACGCGTGGAAATACCAGACCCTGAAGCCGAAGGAGGAAGCTCCTCAGCCGGAAGTAGAAATCATCGACCATGGAGCTTTAGCCATAAAAGAGAAGCTGACCGAGAAAGAATACAAAGACGGAAAAATGGAATACATGGTCAGCCTGAAAACGAAAATCACTGCCGATTTCCTGAAGCTTCTCCGGGACAAAGGAAAAAAAGCGACCCTGACGGTGTATGAAAATGACACGAAATTTGCGGTAGTGGAAATCGATGGAACGAAAATCCCGTCGGTAACCTATGAATATGAATTAGTGGAGCCGAAGACGGAGCCGGAAACGGAACCGGGTGGTGAAGAAGAACCAACGGAAGCTGGCGAGGCAGCAGGAGGCGAGCCAAGCGAAGTTCCGGGAGAAGAGCCGGAGAGCGAGCCTGTTTACCGCAGAATCGAAAAAGAATATCTGACGGAAGACTGGATTTTGGAGAACGCCATGAGCTTCGACGGAACTTCCGGACACATGAGCGGAAACGCAAAATATATTCTGAAAGCGACCTTCTGTAAACCAGAAAAATATGAGCGTTACGAAGAAATCATTCATTATCCGGATGTGGATCCGACCTCGGAAAATTATTTGTACACCAGAGCGGAACTGGCCCAGATGGCAAAGGACAAGACCCATGAGGCAGCCATGCTGGAGCAGGATCTGATGCTGGCGAAGATTAATTTGCAGAAGAATCAGATGACCGCGTCCACTGGTGAAGTAAGGGCAACGGTTGCCGGAACGGTTACGGATGTTCAGGACGTGAATCTGTGCGCGGAAGGCGACACGGTCATTACGGTCAAAGGCACGGAAAACTATACCATCACCATCACTGTGGATGAGCTGACCATCGGAACGATCAAGCCGGGAGACAAAGCAGAAATTACTGCCTACGAATCCGGAACCATGACCACGGCGACGATTTCGGAAATCTTAGAAGTGCCGGTTAGTGGTTATTACGGAACGCCGAATTGCTCCTACTATCCGGTCGAGGCGATTGTAGACGATTCGGAAGTAAAGATGACCATGGGCGAGTACTGCCAGGTTTCCATTCGCAAGGAAAACGAGGAGCCGAGCAGCAGCCTTTACATTCCGATTATGTACGTGCGCAGCGACGACGGCGGCGACTATGTCATGAAGGACAACAAGGGCCGTCTGATGAAACAATATGTTATTACTGGAAAGAACCTTTACGGTTCCGAAATTGAAATAAAGAGTGGAATTTTTATCGACGATCTGCTGGCTTTCCCATATGGACCGGGAAGCCGTGAAGGCGCTCCGACGGTAGAAACGGACCAGGCAATATGGTAGAAGACATCAAATTATCATTCAAAGGAATATGGGCTCACAGGATGAGAAGCTTTCTCACCATGCTGGGAATTATTGTCGGCGTAGCGGCGGTTATTGCGGTTGTGTCGACCATTACCGGTACCAACGAGCAGATTAAAAATAACCTGATTGGCGACGGAACCAACACCGTTACCATTCAGCTTTATCAGAATGGATGGGCGGCGGACTTCAGCTACAGCGAGACGCCGGAAGGCGTTCCAGAGCTTACGGAAAAAGTCCGGGACGACATTCTGAAGGTGGACCACGTGGTCAACGCCTCTCTCGTCCATAAAAGAGAGTATGTAGACAACCTTTACTATCTGAACAACATGGTCAGCGGTGGCAGGATGTACGGCATCGACGAAAACTATTTCGAAACGGCCGGCTATCATGTGGTTCTGGGAAGAGGCTTCAGCAAGACCGAGATGGAAGGCCAGAGCAAAACCGTGATTATTGACGATACTTTAAGGGGCTCCATTTTCGGCGGCGAAAATCCGTTAGGCAAGAACATTGACATTAACGGCGAGCCTTTCGTCGTTATCGGCATCGTAGATAAAAAGAGCGAGTTTGAGCCGACAATCAATTCGGTCGACGATTATTACATGTACCACGATTACTCCAGCGGAGCTTTGTACATTCCGGACAACATCTGGCCACTGGTATTCCGCTACGACGAGCCGATGCAGGTGGTCGTGAAGGCGGACTCCACGGACAACATGACCGAGGTGGGCAATAAGTGTAAAGACATACTGAACGGAACCTTAACCACCACCAGCAGCGACATCAAATACGAAAGCACCGACCTGGCGGACGCAGCCAGCCAGCTTCAGCAGCTGTCTTCCTCCGCGAATATTCTGCTCATCGGCATCGCGTCCATTTCCCTGCTTGTCGGCGGCATCGGAGTCATGAACATTATGTTGGTCTCCGTAACGGAAAGAACCCGCGAAATCGGCATTAAAAAGGCTCTGGGCGCACGCAAGAGACGTATACTGCGCCAGTTCCTCATGGAAGCCGTAATTTTAAGCGGCATCGGCGGAATTTTAGGAGTCGTAGCCGGAATCATCCTATCGAAAATCATTTCTCTGGTAGCGCTGATTCCAACCGCCATCAACCCATACGCCATTATCATCGCAGTTGCTTTTTCCATGGTAATCGGTGTAGTATTCGGTATGGTGCCATCCGTCAAAGCATCGAAACTTAATCCAATCGAGGCATTAAGGTATGAATAAAACGGCGCGGGCGGAAAGCGTCGAGAGATGATAATAACGGCGCGGACGGAAAGCGTCGAGAGATGATAATAACGACGCAGGCGGAAAGCCGAAAGCGCTGAGGGATGAATAGAAGGAGAAAAATCATGGATGTTGAGAAAATGAGCTGCGTAGATTGCGGCAATCCACTTTGCAATTCCGACAGAACCGATTACACCCTGTTCTGCGAGACCGGAAAAATGGATCCGGAGTTTTTAGAGGAAGTAACAAAAAAATATTCGGACGATGACAATCTGAAATTCATGCAGACCGCAGCCAGCGTCGAGTATGATGGCTATTGCCAGCTGACCAGAGTTCAGGAAATCGCCTTGTTTGCACAGCGCATGGGCTATAAGAAATTAGGCATCGCGACCTGTGTCGGCCTGTTAAAAGAAACCAGAATTCTGGCGAAAATCTTAAGAAGCCACGGATTCGAAGTATATGGCATCGGCTGTAAAGTCGGAAAAGTTTCCAAGCAGGATTTAGGCATTCCGGAGAAGTGCAACGAAATCGGAAAGAGCATCTGCAATCCGATCATGCAGGCGGCGCTCCTGGAAAAAGCGGGCACCGAGTTCAACATCGTTATGGGACTTTGCGTAGGCCATGACAGCATGTTCTACAAATATTCGGCAGCGCCGGTTACCACTCTGGTAACTAAGGACCGCGTTTTGGGACATAATCCAGTAGCTGCTCTTTACACCAGCGAGGGCTTCTATTCCAAGAAACTCTTCGGCGATTGCGAGGAATAATTGGAGGCGCGAGCGCGCGAAATAGAAAAACAAAAAGACCTGTCTACGGACAGGTCTTAATTTTTGTAGGTTTATGTGCAGGCCTACGACGGTACTTCAGTTCTCGAAAAGCCCGGTTTCACACTGGCGTTCCGACTTCAATTAG
>JAZUGA010000042.1:0-3874 GCA_045640945.1 Lachnospiraceae bacterium
AATTGGTGGCTCGACCAATCATTTTGCTGCAAATGGTTCGACTATAATTGATAATGATATTTATGATAATCCGTACTTTGTGCATGCTGTAGATGGAACAAATACCATGGGTGTGGTTGACACTACGGGCGAAAAGGTCAGATCTGTTATTAATCTGACGGATGCTAATTTGGCGTCATTCCTAAATGCAATCGCGAACCTACCGAACACGCAAAAAGTCAAAGCTTCAGATGGAGTAACTATTACTCCGAATAATGTTAACAATTATAAAATCGTGCCTTATGTTGTAAAATTGCTTACTGCTTATGGAATTGGATGGCATATTGAATGTATGATTGTTCCTAAAGAGGCGATTACAGTTTCCTACGATGCTAATATTCCGGAAGGATATACGGTAGAAAATATAACTGTTCCAAACTCTCAGTCTGGAATAACAGTTAATATGACCATTGGAAATCCGGCTGTAAATCAGAATAATATTGCACTTAATGGTACGGTAAGTGCAAAGAATTCTAGTGGAACGCCTTACACGTTAAAATTTAAAGGATGGAATACAAAATCGGATGGATCCGGGTCAACTTATAATCCAGGTGCGTCCGGCTCTTTTGAAGACAATACAATTCTTTATGCAATCTGGGAAAGCAATATAGCTGAAGGTACGTTGGAAATTCATAAAGATGTAGTTGTATCGGAAGGCTCACAGAATCCACCATCAACAGACAACTTTACTTTTACAGTTACATTCCCAACATCTAGTGGAGCCAGACCATACACCATTTACAATGCAGTGGGTACTGTTGTAAGCTCAGGAACTGTTTCTAGTGGCAGTACGCTAACTTTTAAAGCTGGCGAATGGGCAAGAATAACAGGCGTTCCAGTAGGACCTTATTCCGTAACTGAAGCAGCTAAGAACTATTATACTACGACTTCTGCAGGTGCTTCTGGTAACATTCGTGGTGGTGCTACTTCAACTGCTGAATTTACAAATACATATGCAAATTACAGTGTAACTGGTTCCTTCAATGGCGGACATGGCACTGTTACAAATAGTAACCAGGTTGATTTGGCATATAATGCAACTTGCCAGGCAATGGTATTTACTCCGGCAAATGGATATAAGATTACGGATGTAAAAGTAAACGGAACTTCCGTAACTGGCTTCACAGATAGTGGTTATACTTTCTCCGCACAGCAGATTACAGAATGCAAGGAAGTTGTTGCATACACTGCTCCGATTGATTACACCATTACCTACAACCTTGATGGAGGAACTGTAACGCCAGCAAATCCAACTTCCTATAACGTTGAATCAGCAACAATTACGCTGAATAATCCGACGAAAGACGGCTACATCTTCCTTGGTTGGACGGGATCTAACGGAACGACACCGCAGACGACAGTTACCATTCCAACTGGAAGCACCGGAAATAAGAATTATGTAGCTAATTGGGAGAGAGAAACAGGTTCCCTGACGATTAAGAAGACGGGAAGCAGCTCCATTGATGAAAATCAAGCATTCATCTTCCATGTAGAAGGAACAACGAATAGCAATACATCGGATGTTTCCATGGATGTAGTAGTCAGTGGAAACGGAAGCACAGTTATCGCAGATCTCCCAGTTGGTACATATACAATTACGGAGAATTCTAACTGGAGTTGGAGATACACTTCGGATAGCGCAAAGACAATCACAATTACTGCTGCTGGACCGAATACAGTTACTTTTGATAATACACGGTCCAAAACTAAGTGGCTCAATGGCCAGTACAGTGTAATTAATAAAAAATAATACTTTATGAGAAACAACAAAAGTTCAAATCGCAAAACAATAAAGACCATGAGCAAACTAGCTACAATTATTCTTGTAGTTAGTATTGTTCTTACGGTAGCTGTCGGTGGAACGATAGCTTATATTGTGACGTCTACGGATTCGGTAGAGAATACGTTCACTCCGGGAAAAGTTTCCTGCGAAGTTGTAGAGACGATCAGTGGTGGTTCAAAAACTTCCGTAACGGTTAAAAATACAGGAAATACGAAAGCATATATCCGCTGTGCGGTTATTGCCAACACCATTGATGGCAACGGAAATGTTACAGGAGCCGCAGATGTAAGCAGCGCTCTTTGCGGAAGTGGCTGGTCTTTCGGCAGCGACGGATTTTATTATTATTCCTCGGCAATCGACCCGAATTCTTCAACGGGAGAACTTCTTCGTTCATCTATCGACCTTACGGGCATTCAGGTAACGATTCTTGCAGATGCAATCCAGGCCGAAGGCGAAGATGCAAACGGAAAGACTCCTGCAGAAGATGCCTGGGGCATAACTTTCGGAAATTAAGGGAATTTAAGACATGAAGAAAACGATGAGGCATATCAATCTTCATAAGTGTTATGGCAAAGCTGTTGTATTTATCATTGCAGCAGTTCTGCTTATTATGTCTGCTTTTCCGGTATTTGCTCAGGACGGAAATGTTACTTACGAAGGACAGGCAGCAGGCTTTATTTTTGAGCCGGGAACAGAGTATTCGCCAACAGACCTTTTCCCGAATTTCAAGGACGTTATGCCTGGAGATCTGCTGACTCAGAAGATAACAGTAAAGAACGAAGCCAGCAAAAAGGTAAAAGTAAAAATATATATGCGTTCTTTAGGCGCAGAAGAAGGCTCCGAGGAATTCCTTTCCCAGATGAATCTGAATGTAAAAGAAAATGGCTCTTCCGAACTGTTTGACGCACCGGCTGATCAGACCGATGGTCTTACAGAATGGACCTGTCTGGGAACTTTCTATTCCGGAGCATCTGTAGATTTAGATGTTACTTTGGACGTTCCGATTACCATAGGAAATGATTTCCAGGAAGCTATCGGCTACTTGGATTGGCAGTTCCGTGTAGAAGAATTCCCAATCGATGAGGACGATCCGACAACCGGTGACAGGAATAATCCAACCTTATATATCGTTATTATTTGCGTCTGTGCGGCAGCAATCATTGGCGCATTGATAATCTTTATTTGCAAAAAAAATAAAAAGAATAAATAAAACATCATTAAAGGAGAGACAATATGGGAAAATATGATTTTGAAACAGTTCTGGACAGATTAGGACATGACGCAGTAGCACTGGATTATCCATGCTGTGAAAGAGGTTTCTTCCCAGAAGGACCAAAGGACGGATATTCTCTGATTCCTATGTGGGTTGCGGACATGAACTTCATTACAGCACCTTCTGTAGTTGAGTCCATTCAGGGCAGATTGGATCATCATTCTTTCGGTTATTTTTCACCACGTAAAGAATACTATGATGCCATTATTAACTGGCAGAAAGTAAGATATGGCGTAGATGTTACCAAGGAAGCTATCGGCTATGAAAACGGTGTTATGGGAGCTCTTGCAACCTTCCTTAATTCCTTTATGGAAGAGGGCGAGCCTCTGTTAATTCATGGACCAACATACATCGGTTTCCAGGACGTTATTAAAACCTGTGGACATCCAATGTCTATTTCTCCTTTAGTAGAAGATGAAAACGGAATCTTACGTATGGATTTCGAAGACATGGAAAAACGTATCGTAGACGATAATCTGAAAATCGCAGTATTTTGTTCTCCTCATAACCCAGCAGGCAGAGTATGGGAAAAATGGGAAGTAGAAAAATTCATGGAACTGATGAAAAAATACGACATGAAAGTTTTCTCTGACGAAATCTGGTGCGATCTGATTTTAAATGGTGCGCAGCATATTCCTACCAACTCTGTAAGCGAAGATGCTAAGATGAGAACGGTTGCAGCTTATGCTCCAAGCAAGACCTTCAGCCTTTCCGGTATGGTTGCTTCTTATCATGTAATCTATAACGAAGAGCTGAAGAAGAAAATGGCAGAGACTGCT
>JAZUGA010000043.1:0-6363 GCA_045640945.1 Lachnospiraceae bacterium
GTTACTGCAGGAACAAATATTATCGCAGTAACAACTGCAAAAGGCACAGATTATCAAATCGTACGTGCAAAGAAAATTAACTATACCATTACAAACAATACAACAGAAGAATCAAAAGTAAATGGCGCACCGGAAATTAAGACCGGTGATAGTGTAACCATTTCTTTCGATAAGCTGCAGATGCCTATTCCAAAATTCAGCGGAATTTATAACCCTGGATACATGGGAACAGGAAAAACTGCTTATATGTTAAACGACACTGCATTACTTACCAGCAAGGGAACCCAGTATGACTTCTCCGTAAATAATGACATTACTTTCGTTGCTCATTTTGCAGGAGAAAACAACCTGAAGGGTTATATCAGTCTTTCTTCTATGGGAAGCGACTTTGGCGAGCACCGTGGTGTAACAGATGCAGGTGTTCCTACAAACATGAATGCATCAGAGAAATTTGGTAGTTTCGGATCTCTTCCAGATATCAGTTTTACAGTTGAAGATAGTGGCGAACCAGCTTCCTATGAGGACGCAACAAAGATTACGGGCATCAGCGTTGTTGGTGGATTAAATACCTTTACCAATGCATTTAACTGGAATGCTGTTAAGAATGATACCAAGAACTGGACCAAGACAACAGCCCAGATGAAAGACTGGCCTTTAATTGCTAAGGTTACAGCAAAAGATTACAACAACACAATTAAACTGAAATACTGGTATGACGGAGAAAAAGTAAACGAGAAAACTTTATTCAGCGGTGTTTCAACAGAAATTAAAGACTTTGCATTAGATGCAGATAAGATTTTAAATCTTCAGGTTGAAATTGCTCCATTAGATGCGAGCTTAGGCGCACCAGTTACTTATAACTATCTGGTATTCCCAGGAAGCACAAACCAGAAGTATGTTCATCCAGTAATCAAAGATCTTAGCGTAAGTGCAGAGGGAAGCAAACCAGAACTGACGCCAGCATTAAATACTTCAACCACAGATTATGTCCTTATGACAGATGATGCAGAAAAAGTAACTCTGAGCGGCGAACAGTTGATTCAGGTTTACAATCCGTCAACAGCTGCGGATATGTCAGATGAGCTGGTTCTTACAAAACAAAAAGACGGAAAATCTGTTGGTGATCCAATTACGATTCTGGAAAAAGGCCAGCCAACCAATCCAAACAGATACTGGACTTTAGAAGATTTAGATATTACCGATGCGGATGCATTCGAAATCAAAGTAACCTCTTATGTTGATTCTAAATATAACAGGACTTACCACTTTGACCTTCAGGGAAAACCAGCAGAAAAGAAAGACTATAAAGAAGTCTTGGATGCTACAAATAAAGTGCTGAAGGATATGGGAACACCTGGAACCGGATCTATCGGTGGAGACTGGATGGTGATTGGTTTATCCAGAAATGGTGAAGAAGTATCGGAAGAGTACCTGGAAAAAGTAGCCAAATATATTGAAGCCAACATGAATCCGGATACAAAGAGATTGGATAAGAATAAATCTACCGAAAATTCAAGACTTATCGTTGCTCTTACTTCTATGGGTATTAATGCAAAGGATTTCGAAGGTGTAGATCTCTTTGAAGGTCTTAATGAAATGAAATATCTGAACAGACAGGGAATTAATGGACCTATCTGGGCACTGATTGCTTTAGACTGCGGAAATTATCCAGAAGTTGAAGGTGATGTAACAAGAGCAGCTTTAATTCAGACAATCTTAGAAAAAGCTCTTAAAGATGGCGGATGGGCCTTAAGCGGAACAAAAGCAGACCCTGATATGACGGGTATGGCAATTCAGGCATTAGCACCTTACTACAACAGCAACAAGGACGTAAAAGATGCGGTAGACAAAGCCTTAGAAGCAATTTCTGCATCTCAGCAGAACACAGGCGGATTTGTAAGCTGGGGTTCTGACAATAGCGAATCTTCAGCACAGATTCTGACAGCATTAGCAGCCTTAGGTATTGATCCTGTAAAGGATTCACGTTTTGTAAAAAATGGAAATTCCGGTCTGGATGGGCTTTTAAGATTTGCTTTGAAAGACGGCGGTTTTGCCCATGTTCTCACTACAACCGACGGATACGAAGGTGGAGAATATAACCAGATGGCAACCGAGCAGGGCTTCTACGCATTAGTAGCTTATGACCGTATGCTGAACGGAAAGAATTCTCTCTACGATATGACCGACGTTTTTGATTGGGAAGAGAATAAGAAAGCGGAAGATCAGGCAGCTGCAGAAAAGGTAGATAAATTAATTGACGAAATCGGAGAAGTTACCGTTGACAGCAAAGATGCTATCGAGACAGCAGAAGAAGCTTACGGAAAGCTTACAGATGATCAGAAAGCGCTTGTAACAAAGAAAGACGTACTGGAAAAAGCAAGAGCTGAATATGACAAACTGACAGAAAAGAAAGAATATAAAATCATAGACGGTGCGAACCAGGAAGTAAAAGCAGGAAAAGAAGCAACCTTCCGTAGTGACGCAGACTTTAGCAAATTTGACGCAGTATTGGTTGATGGAGCAATTATTGATGCAAATAAGTATACCGTAAAAGAAGGCTCAACCGTAGTAACTTTGAAAGAAGATTATACGAAGACCTTAAGTGCAGGAACGCATTCTTTGGAAATCCGTTCTAATGATGGGTCTGCAAAAACTACTTTTACAGTAACAACCGATGCAAATAAACCAGTAACAGGCGATCATAATGATTTACTGGTATGGATTGTAATCATGCTGGGCGCCATATTAGCAATTGAACTTGCTCTGATTTTAAAGAAAAAAGCTAGAAATAATAAGTAAATTTTAGAAAGAAGATTGTTATGAAAAAAATAATCGCGGCATTATTGATAGGCATTTTGTGTGTAATTTCCCTTTGTAGCTGTGGAATTAACGAAGTCCCAGCTTCCTTGGAAGACAGCATGGAGATTCCGGAAAACGGAATCATATCTGAATCTGTTTTCCAGGCATTAAAAGATGAAAACAAGGTAATTGTTTTTAAAGGGAAAAACAACGAAATCGAATATGAATGGACGGTATTCGGAAAAGATATTGATGAACCGAAAGATACAAATCTGTCAGTTGAAATTTTAGAAGATAAAGTAGACAATTTAAGTTTTAGACTTTCTTCGGAAGAGAATTTGAGTTTTGGTGCAACCTTAGCAATTCACTCTGCAAATCTTTGGACCGCTGAGAATGCGCAATTATTCTTCGCAGATCAGACCGATAAGGAGGCAGTTGCTAATGTCTCCATTACTGGGGAAAAGGCATCCGTTCTGAATATGCTGGTTAAAAAAACAGGAACCTATAAAGTTCTGCCGCTGAAGCAACAATCGGAAACAAAAAAAGACGGAACATCGAATTCGACAGAGGCAAAAACAGGAAATGCAACGGATGAATCCGGCAGAGCACTTTCTGATGGAACCCAGACGGGACAGGATGCCTATCTTACGGATCCTGTCCCAGAGGGAAAACCTCTTCCGGTAGAACCATCTGAAAAAGAAACGGAAACCACGGCTGAACCCATTCCGGCAGCTCACTATTGCACCATTTCCATTGAATGTTCCACCATTCTGAATAATTTGGACATGTTGGAGCCATCCAAGTTGGATTGTGTCCCAGGTGATGGATACATCTTATATCCGGTAACCGTAGAGTTTTATAATGGCGAATCTGTATTCGATGTTTTACAGAGAACCTGTAATTATTATGGTATTCACATGGAGGCCTCCTGGACCCCAATGTATAACAGTGCCTATGTGGAGGGTATTGGAAATCTATATGAGTTTGATTGTGGTTCCGGCTCTGGCTGGATGTACCGCGTGAACTGGTGGTATCCAAATTATGGATGTTCCAGATATCAGCTGGCAGATGGAGATTACATTGAATGGAGATACACCTGCGATTTAGGTGCTGACGTTGGTGGAGGTTATGCAGTTGGATATTAGGAGACTTTTTTATGACCAATAAAGATGCATTTGGAAGTTATCATCCAGTAATTAACTTTCTGTACTTTGGTATTTTACTAGCTTTCTCCATGTTATCGATGCAACCCGTATGTTTGGTGGTGTCGGTAACATGCGCCATAGTGTACTATATAATGCTGAAAGGAGCAAAAGCGATGAAGCTTTTGCTCCGCGGCATGTTACCCGTTTTTCTATTAACGGTAATTATTAACCCTGCCTTTTCTCATGAAGGGGCTACAGTTCTTTGCTACCTGCCGACGGGAAATCCGCTGACGCTGGAAAGCATTATCTATGGAATCTTTGCCGGAATGATGATGGTCAGTATTTTGCTTTGGTTCGCCTGCTTTTCTGAAATCGTAACTTCTGACAAATTCGTTTATCTCTTTGGAAGAATTATTCCAGCCTTGTCTTTAATTTTGTCCATGACTTTACGGTTTGTTCCGCGATTTAAAGAGCAGTTTGACGTGGTACGGGATGTCCAGAAGACTTTGGGAAGAGATACTTCCACGGGACCGATGTTAAAACGAATCCGCAATGCCATTACCTGTTTTTCTATCGTCATTACCTGGAGCCTGGAAAATGCTATTGAAACTGCGGACAGTATGAAAAGCCGTGGCTATGGATCCAAACATCGGACTGCATACTCTATCTATCGGTGGGAGGAACGGGACAAAGGAGTTTTAGCATTTCTTCTCTTTTGCGGTTTGTTTTTGCTGGCGGGAGGACTATCTAATAATCTGTTTTGGAGATATTTTCCAACCGTTCGAGGTGTTTTAACAAAGCCGATTACGCTTGCTTTAGAGCTGACCTTTTCTTTACTTTGCGTTTTACCAATCTACTTAGACAGAAGGGAATCAAAACAATGGAACTCTTTAACATCGAAAATCTGACCTTTTCCTATCCAGAGCAGGAGAAAGCCGCCATTCAAGATATCAACCTGGTGATTGAGAAAGGCGATTTTTTCGTGCTCTGTGGTCATTCCGGTTGTGGAAAATCCACTTTTCTCAGACAATTGAAACCAGCCATTGCTCCTCACGGAACCTTATCTGGGGACATTTTCTTTAAAGGCACAAAAATTCGGGAATTGGATACCGAAACGGCTGTATCAAAAATCGGATTTGTTATGCAGTCTCCGGAATCCCAAGTGGTGACAGACAAAGTATGGCACGAGCTGGCTTTTGGATTAGAAAGTCTTGGGTATGATACGCCGACCATCCGTCGACGCTGTGCAGAAATGGCTGCTTTTTTCGGTATTGAAAATTGGTATTACAAAAAAGTATCCGAATTATCCGGAGGACAAAAGCAACTGTTATGTTTGGCTTCGGTTATGACTATGCAGCCGGAAATCTTGATTTTAGATGAACCTACGGCTCAGCTGGACCCGATTGCCGCTTCCGAGTTTTTAGGAACTTTGGGAAAAATTAACCGGGAATTGGGTACAACCATTCTTCTTTCGGAGCACCGTTTAGAGGAAGCATTAGCCCTTGCAAATAAAGCGGCAGTTATTGAAAAAGGAAAAATATTATGCACTGGTTCTGTAAACGAAATTGGTTTGTACTTGAAAAAACATGAGAACTCTATGTTTTCTGCCATGCCATGCGCCATGCGCACTTGGGGCAGTGTGGAATCAGAATTTCCCTGCCCAATTACGGTAAATGAAGGCAGACTGTTCCTGAATGAATATGTGAAAGATCATACCATCCGGCTGCTAGAAGAAAAGAAAAAAATGTGTTCTACTGGGGAAGAAAAAATCCATGTGGAAGAGACCTGGTTCCGCTATGAAAAAAATCTTCCGGATGTAGTTAAAGGTCTGGAACTGACTGCCAAAGCTGGAGAACTCTTTTGTATTTTAGGCGGTAATGGAAGCGGAAAAACCACTACATTGAAATTGTTGGGAGGTCTGCAAAAACCTTACCGTGGAGATATCCGTTTGACGGGAAGAGTGGGAATGTTGCCACAAAATCCCCAGACGGTTTTCTTGAAAAAAACAGTCATCGAAGACTTAGAAGATACCTTAAAACAAATAGGAATTCCTTCCAAACAATATCAACAGGAGATCGAAAAGGTTGCTGGCTTATGTCAGATTTCTGGTTTATTGTCCAGACATCCTTATGATTTGTCTGGAGGAGAACAGCAGCGGGCGGCTTTGGCGAAAATATTATTGCTGGCCCCTGATATTTTATTGTTGGATGAACCGACCAAAGGTTTGGATGTGCCTTTTAAAGAAACTATGGCCGGGATTTTACAGAAACTGAAAAATAGTGGAGTCTGCATTATTATGGTCAGCCATGATATTGAATTTTGTGCAGCTTATGCAGATCGTTGCGGACTGTTCTTTGATGGTCATTTAGTTACGGTATCGGAACCAAGAACTTTTTTTGCAGGCAACAGTTTCTATACG
>JAZUGA010000044.1:0-1864 GCA_045640945.1 Lachnospiraceae bacterium
CTTCTTTTTCAATTAATTCTTCTTCTGTTGCCATTGAAAACTCTCCTTGAAAAAACTAACCGCTTACTGGGTAATTTCCGAAATGATATCGGAAGAAATTTCTTTCATTGCGCAGATGTTGAAAAGCTTTGCTTCCGGAACGAATTCCTGGGCGGATTTGTCAACGAAATCCAGCATTTCCGCATCTACCAGATCGGTTTTATTCACCAGAATGTAATCGGATCCGACGATCTGATCCTTCAGCATGGTCTGCATGGGGATCAGGATTCTCTTCCATCTCTTTGCGTCAATCAGGGTGCAGATTTTGCTGTCGATTCCCAGAGAACGCTTGATGTTTTCCTTAATTTCGTTGGGATAGCCTACGCCGGAAGATTCTATGATCAGGTATTCCGGGTTGAAATCCTTCTGAATCTGAACGATGCCGGAAATAATTTCTCCCGCCATAGAACAGCAAACGCATCCGGAAAACATATTCTCCACCTTGTATCCGCCGGTTTTTAAAAGTTTGTCATCTACACCGATTTCACCGACTTCATTTTCAATGATGACCAGCTTGCTGCTGCCTTCTTCGCTGCCTTCTGCAATTTTGGAAGCAAGGCGCATCAGAACGCTGGTTTTTCCGGAGCCGAGAAATCCTCCTAAAATAATAATCTTCATAAGAATCGCCTCAACTAATTAGTGTGTCTTGTAGTAATCGTGAACATAATCGAAATAGAACTGCTTAATGAGTGCCTGTCTCTTCTGGGTTTCCGGGTCATCCTTGGGTCCGGATACGCCTGCCATGAAGGAGAAACCGCCGCCTACGGCAAAGGTATCTACATAATCCTTAACGGCAGCAATCAGTTCGTCCTCATTGCAGGTATTGGGCCAGTCCTGAGAATTCCATGCGCCGCAGATTGCCAGCTTGTTGCCGTACTTCTGCTTAATGGACTTCAGATCGTTGGAGGTCTGTGCCGGGTTCCATGCACTGATACCCATTTCAATCCAGTCCGGAATGAACTGTTCGCAGCGTCCGCAGTCATGACGTTCAATGAACATACCGTTTTCCAGAGCCAGATCGCAGTGCTTCTTGTGGAAGGGCTTAATCACTTCCTGATAAACGTCTACGCTTAAGAAGGGGCTCTTGTAAGCGGAGTCGTCATCCATCAGGGTGAGTGTTTCCGGCTTAATGTAGTAGATTTCTTTCTTCATGATGTCCAGATAGAACTCGGAGATGTATTCCAGCAGCGCTTTTACTTCGTCCGGTTCTTCGTACATGGCTACCAGGGCGTTTTCAAAGCCCATGATGGAAACCAGGGTGAGGAAGTAATCGCCGTTGGTAACGGAGATGTACTTGTTGGTACGATCGATATCCTTTACTTTATCCGCATAGTATTTTTCGAAATCGAAGCCGGAAAGGTCCGGAGTATGAACGAAATCTCTCCACTGTGTAATGTCTTCCAGAACTTTGCGGTTGGGATCCGGCATGGCGCCGTAGTTCAGTTCTGCAGAGCCTACGTACTTGATTCCAAGAGATGTGATAATGGGGCCGTTGGGCGCAGAATTCGGCGTAAGGAATTCCTCGTTGAAAAAGCCTCTGCGCTGTTCATACATGCTGGGGACATATTCGGGAATCTGTCCGCTGAGCATGGTTAAATAATTCTCTTTTGGTGTCATCATGACAAACCTCCTCTGTACGGTTTATATCAATTTATTTAACATTCTCCTTTATATTATATATGAACATTATAAATTTACAACTTTATAAACAAATTCCGACGGATTTCCCGAATAAAAAATCCCGGATTTCTCCGGGATCTGCTTGTTTTTACTTTTTTCCTTCGTCGTATTTCAATACTGCGGTAAAGGCTTCCTGGGGAACTTC
>JAZUGA010000045.1:0-3108 GCA_045640945.1 Lachnospiraceae bacterium
CATCATCTTTCGAATAATGCTTTATATCGTTTTGATGCGGTGCTGATTGATGGAAATGAAATCACACATATAAAAAATGCATGGTAAAGGTGCAAAATAATTATTTTTGTGATTGACGGGATTAACAATTGTGTTATAATGATTAGGCGCGTAAGCGGAAAGATTCCATAATCGGAGGGAGGTAAGTTCGAAGCTTATGTCAAATGTTATCGTAAAAGAAAACGAATCATTAGATAGTGCATTACGTCGTTTCAAAAGAAACTGCGCTAAGGCAGGCATCCAGCAGGAGATTCGTAAAAGAGAGCATTATGAGAAACCAAGCGTAAGACGTAAGAAAAAGTCTGAAGCAGCTCGTAAGCGCAAATATAACTAATATGAATTTAAAGGACCGATGTTTATCGGTCCTTTTTATTTGTATGAAATCAAGCGTCTTACTATATAAATTTTCCATAATTCATTGATGAAAATACCATATTAGAATATAATAAATCCAACAAATCATAAGGAGAAAAAGCTTTGAGCGAAATTGAAAACATTACTGGCCTGTCGGCACAGGAAGTGAAAGAAATATTTGGCCAGTTTGATGAAAATGTGAAGAAGATTGAAAGACATCTTCATGTTTCCATTATCTCCAGAGACGATGGAATTAAGATCGTCGGAGAACCAGTCTGCGCAGAAAGGGCCAGAAGAATTATTGAAGATCTTGCCCAGTTAGTAAGAAAAGGCAACAGTATTCAGGCCCAGAACGTAGATTACGCTCTTTCTCTGGAGCAGGAAGGCACCCAGACCCATATTGCGGATCTGGACGACGACATTATCTGCCGCACGATTAATGGAAAGCCGATTAAGCCGAAAACCTTTAACCAGAAAAAGTATGTAGATGCTATTAAGGACAACATGATCGTTTTTGGTTTGGGTCCAGCCGGTACCGGAAAGACTTATCTGGCTATGGCAATGGCCATTGATGCTTTCAAAAAAGGCGACGTAAACCGTATTATTCTTACCCGTCCTGCTATTGAAGCTGGTGAAAACTTAGGCTTCCTGCCAGGAGATCTGCAAAGCAAAGTGGATCCATATTTAAGACCTCTTTATGATGCGATTTATCAGATAATGGGTGCGGAAAGTTATCTTTCCAACAGTGAAAAAGGACTGATTGAAGTTGCGCCTTTAGCCTATATGAGAGGACGTACGTTGGATAATGCTTTTATTATTTTAGATGAAGCCCAGAACACAACTCCGGCCCAGATGAAAATGTTCCTGACCCGTATTGGCTTTGGCTCCAAGGTTGTTGTTACTGGCGACCTTACCCAGAAGGACCTTCCACATGGTCAGATTTCCGGTCTGGAAGTTGCTGTTAAGGTTCTTGCCAATATCGAAGAAGATATTGTTCAGGTACATCTGACCAGCCAGGACGTTGTTCGTCATCCGGTTGTACAGAAAATCGTTTTAGCTTACGAAGAATACGAAAAGAAACAGAATCAGAGGAATAAAGACAGATAAATGGCTATTTATATTGAAAACGAATCCAGAGTAGTATTTGACTTTAACAATATCGATGCAGTTATTAAAAAAGCGATTAAGGCTGTATTTAAAGATAAAAATTTACCGGAGGAACTGGATGTAAATGTACTGATCACAACTCCGAAGTCAATCCAGACCATTAACCGGGAAAACAGAGATGTAGACAGTGTAACCGATGTTCTGTCTTTCCCATATTTTGATTATGAAGAACCAGGCGTATTCGATGAGGAAATTTCCGAAGAGGAAGAGAATATTCTTGGGGATATAATAATCTGTGCCAGCAAAATCAAGGAGCAGGCAAAGAAGTATGGTCACAGTCAGAAGCGGGAATTGGCTTTTTTAATCGTACATAGTATGTTACACTTAATTGGTTATGACCATATGGAAGAAAAAGACGCGGAACTGATGCAGTCGGAAGAGCGCCGTTTTATGGAAATTATTAACATTAAGAGATAGATTGACACATGAATAAAAAAGGCAAAGGGAATTTCCTGATGCAGGGCGCCATTTTAGGCGTTGCCTCCATCGTTGTAAGACTGATCGGAATCATCTACCGTGTTCCGCTGAATAATATTTTAGGAGAAAAGGGTGTTGCGTATTACGGCGTAGCTTTCGACGTATACTCAATCCTTCTTTTATTATCTTCTTACAGTCTTCCTTTAGCTGTTTCGAAAATGGTTTCCAAGCGGGTAACCTTAAAACAGTATAAAAATACCAGAAGAATTTTCATCTTTGCTCTTGCTTTTGCTTTCGTATGCGGTGTCGCTGCCTTCTGCATTACTTTCTTTGGCGCAGATTTCTTTGCAAAATTATTAAATTATCCACAAAGTGCAGTTGCATTAAAAGTCCTTTCTCCGGCTCTGATTATTTTATCTATCATGGGCGTTATGAGAGGTTACTTCCAGGGACTGGGAACCATGGTTCCTACGGCTGTTTCTAATATTGTAGAGCAGATTATTAATGCCATTATCAGTATTGTTGCTGCTTCTGCTCTGTATAAATCGGTTACCGACGCGCAGATTGCAAAATACAGTTTCAGTAATGTCCGGGAAGCTTATGGTGCTGCTGGTGGTACTTTGGGTACCGTTTGCGGTGCTGCAGCCGGATTGATTTTCCTGATTGTTCTATATTTCCTTTATCGGAAAATTCTTAAAAAACAGATTCAGAGTGATACTTCAGATTATGTTGAGCCGGTATCCGATATCTTAAAGGTTTTGGTTCTGACGATTATTCCGGTAATTTTAAGTACTACGATTTACAACATCAGCGGACTTTTGGATTCCGGTCTTTTCAGTAACATTATGGAAGCAAAAGGCATGGATCATGACACCATTGACGTTTTAACGGGTATGTTTACCGGTAACTATCGTCTGTTGGTAAATGTTCCTATCGCTCTTGCCAGCGCCTTAGCTTCTTCTCTGATTCCAAGTGTCGTTAAATCAATGACAGAAGGAAATCGAGGAGTAGTAATTAATAAAATTGAATCTTCCATTAAGGTAACCATGATTGTTGCTTTCCCGTGTGCGGTAGGCATCGGTGTTTTATCCAGACAGATTATGGGATTCTTATTCCCAACCAGTGCGGATC
>JAZUGA010000046.1:0-3238 GCA_045640945.1 Lachnospiraceae bacterium
TTCAAGTTTTTGAATTCTGAATTTCCAAGAACACCTACTGTTGCTAAACATTCTTTTCTGTCTGTTCAAATTTTCAGCATTTATTTATGTATTTGCGCCCGACATTGACACCGTATATGACACCATTTATAATATTAGAAAGGAGCCCTCATTGTCACAGTGGGATAAACTTATCAGTAAAATACTAAACTTAGCTCCAAACATAAGATTCGAGGAGTTAAAAAAAATTCTTGAAGCTTATGGATATGAAATGACAGCTCCAAAAGGAGGAAGCAGTCATTTTACTTTCCGAAAAATGGGATGTAACCCTATCACGATACCAAAACACAAAACGATCAAAAAAGTTTATGTTGAGATGGTAAAAGAAATCATTGAAGGAGAAATCGGCGATCATGAAAACAATTGATGACTATATGAAAATGCCATATCGGATGGAACTGACACCAGATTTAGATGAAGGTGGTTTTGTGGTTTCCTTTCCGGAATTACCTGGTTGTTTGAGTGTTGGCGACACTCTAGATGAAGCCTATAAAAATGCAGTAGATGCTAAGCGCTCATGGATTGAATCCGCTCTGGAAGACGGTATAACAATAAATGAACCGAACAGTTTGGAAAACTATTCCGGTCAATTCAAGTTAAGAATCCCTAAGAGCCTTCATAAATCTCTCGCAGAGCATTCAAAGCGCGAAGGTATCAGTATGAATCAATATTGTCTATATCTTCTAAGTAAAAATGATGCATTATATGCCGAATAATTTGAAGCAATATACCATATTTTCTTGTTTTCGTTGCTTTCTTTTCCTACGATTTCTTTATATTCTTTAATTTTTTATATGGTATAATGTATACAAATGCCTGCCATTTGTATTACGGCAGGCGAGAAGGAGTTATCATGGACATTCAAATGATTGAAACTGGTGTGTTTTCAATACTTCCTCCATTGATTGCTATCGTACTTGCCCTGATTACTAAGGAAGTATATTTTTCTCTATTTCTTGGTCTTGCATCCGGCATGGCGATTTATACGATTTTTGCCGGAGAAACTTTTTTTGCCTGCATTGCCCATATATTCGATATGATGTGCACAAAAATTGCAGACAATGCATACATGATTATCTTTTTAGCGCTTCTCTGGGCCGTGGTTGTTCTGGTTTCCAAATCCGGCGGCAGCGAAGCCTATGGCCGTTGGGCCGGTAAACGTCTGAAAAATAAAAGAGGTGCCAGCATTGCAACCGCCATTTTAGGCATTCTGATTTTTATTGATGACGGTTTCAACTGTCTGACCGTCGGTACAGTTATGCGTCCGATTTTCGACCGGTTCCATATTTCCCGCGAGAAGTTAGCTTACATTATTGACGCAACTGCTGCGCCGATCTGCATCATTGCTCCAGTATCCAGCTGGGCTGTTGCTGTCGCCAGCGAAGTCAGCGCCGAGGATGGTTTCCATACATTCCTATCCACCATCCCATTCAACCTTTATGCAATTCTCACCATTATCATGGTTCTCTTTATCTGCCTTACGGGCAAAGATTTTGGTCCAATGAAAAAGGCAGAACAGAAGGCATTGGAAACGGCTTCCGAAGAAATCGTAGAAACGGACACAAATAAAAAAGGCCGTGTATTCGACCTTGTTCTTCCGATTGTCGTTTTAATTATCTGTGCCATTTTAGGTATGGCCTACGTCGGCGGCTTCTTCAGCGGTACTCCTTTCTCTGAAGCCATCGGTGCAAATCCAACTGCCGGCTTAACCTTAGGCGCCTTTGCCGCTCTGGTTACCGCCTGCATTTTATACCTGCCAAGGAAAATCATGAAACCGAAGGAATTCGTGAACAATATTGTGAACGGTATCGGAAGCATTATTCCTCCGATGCTGATTCTGATTCTTTCCTGGAGCTTAGGCGGCGTCTGCCGTGAAATGATCGGCACGGGTCAGTTTATTTCCAGCTTTATTAACAACGTAAACCTGCCGTTTGGTTTCCTGCCATTTCTTCTCTTCGTTGTCGCAGCTCTCATGTCCTTCGCTATGGGCTCCTCCTGGGGAACCTTCGGACTTTTGATTCCTATCGTTACAATGATCTGCGCGACAGAAAGCGCTGCTCCATTGCTGATCCCTGCCTTAGGCGCAACTCTGGCCGGCTCCGTTTATGGCGACCATTGCTCACCGATCTCTGATACCACCATTCTTTCTTCCACAGGTTCGGAATGCGTCCACATCCAGCATGTTTCCACCCAGCTGCCTTACGCAACTTTAGTGGCCATCGTCTGCGCCGTCGGATATCTGATGATTGGATTTAATTTAAACGTATGGATTTCCATCGTCATCAGCGTGGCAATTCTGATTGCTGCTCTGCTGATTCTGAATAAGAAAAAATAAATCAGCACAAAATTATGGCGCGATATATATTTACGGCATCCGGCGCTGTCCATGCCACCAGAAATTCCCGTCAGCTCCTTCCAGCATCTGATTGGAAAGATAACATGTCTTTCCATCGACTTCTTTCACCGTTACGGAATGGGCAAACAGCTTAGAGGTATTGTCCTGCGGATATACTCCGTTTACCTGAAGGGTGATGGAGCCATCTGCATTGTCTTTATAGGAAATGACTTCCGGATATGGAACGTCGCAATAATCAAATTCGTAAAAATATCTCGGCCGATACGTGTAGCAGTTTGTATTCGGATCAAACGGCACCCGTGCCTGCAGCTCCTGCTGGGTAATCGGAACATGAGCCAGAACAACTTTTTCAAATTCATCCCCAACTACTGGAAAAACAGTTTCGCTGGTGGTGTTTTCCAGACGGTATGGGAAATCTTCCCCATAAGTTTCCTTGTAGAATTTTTCGAATACGTCGTAAAGGTCTAAGTCTCCGAAATCTTCTCCGCTCCAGTCCGTAAGGAACATGTTATTCATCTCATAGGATACTGGTGCGATATATTTCTCGCAGAGTTCTCTGCATTTTTCATCCAACGGTTCTACGCGCAGTGCGATGTGCTCCTTTTCCTCACCCAGAGAAATGGCGTACATTTCCGGCGAAAGCCAGCTTCCGCCAATCATCAGATATCCTTCGTCCGTGTATTCAAAAGTAACGACCTCAAATTCACAGCTTCCGCCATCTTCCAGATGATGATTATCAAACCGGTACGGATTAATCCGGGCGAACACTTTTCCTTCACCCGTGGATAGGTCATATTCGAACAGCCGCTTGTCATAAGTCACCTGAAAAACTCGAATTTCTGC
>JAZUGA010000047.1:0-17846 GCA_045640945.1 Lachnospiraceae bacterium
GAAGGCAATAAGGTGCTGCGAAGGATGAAAGGAGATATCGCCGAAACGTTGGGGAAACCTTATAGAACCAATGTTGGGCTGTTGCAGAATATGTAACAGACTGTCACATTAGTGGAGCGCTTTCTGACATTAAAGGTTATAGACTTGATTAATGTGATGTTTTGCAGAATGTTTGCAAAACATTTTTTATTGCGTGAAATGAGCTCTAGCGAGCTTGCGAAGTCGAATAATCGTAGATAACAGAGAACTTCACCAGAGCATTACAGTATACAAAATACTAAGAAAAGAGGAAATGAAAATGAGAAAGTTAAGAACAGTATTATGTGTAGGACTTGCGCTGGTTATGGTAATTGCATTTGCATGTGCATGTGGTAATTCCGGCGGCGGAGCAGCTCCAGCTGCAGATGGCAGCGGAGAAATTGCAGCTCCAGCAACAGGTGGCGTTAATGATGGCACAGGCAAAGTTTTAAGAGTAGCTATGGAATGCGGCTATGCTCCTTATAACTGGACACAGGCTGATGATTCCAACGGAGCAGTTCCAATCGTTGATTCATCCGATTATGCTTATGGCTACGACGTAATGATGGCAAAATATATTGCAGAACAGCTTGGCATGGAAGTAGAAATCTACAAATTAGACTGGGATTCCCTTCCAATGGCTGTACAGAGCGGAACTGTTGACTGCGTAATCGCAGGTCAGTCCATCACAGCAGAAAGACTTGAGACCGTTGATTTCTCAGAGCCTTACTACTATGCATCTATCGTAACTTTAACAAAGAAAGATTCACCTTTCGCAAATGCAAAGTCAATCAGCGATTTAGCAGGAGCAACAGCTACTTCCCAGTTAAACACTGTATGGTATGATATCTGCATCCCACAGATTCCAGATGTTAAAGCAGCAACCGCACAGGAAAGTGCACCTCAGATGCTTACCGCTCTTGATGCAGGCGCAGTTGATATCGTTGTAACAGATGAACCTACAGCTATGGGCGCATGCGCTGTATATCCAGACATGGTAATGCTTGCTTTCACAGGTACAGACGGAGACTACGAAGTATCTGAAGAAGAAATCAACATTGGTATCTCCATGCAGAAGGGCAACACCGGACTTTGCGAAGCAATCAATGGTGTTCTTGCAGGATTAACAAAAGAAGATTATGCAGATTGGATGAACCAGGCAATCGCTGTTCAGCCAATGAATGAATAATTAAAAGGGCGATAATAACTCGACCAATTTGACAGATAGGATTTTTAACGATGAGTAACTTTTTATTGGCGTCTCTGCCACCAGATTTTTTCGGCAGAATAGGATTTATATTACAGAAGTACGGAGCATCCATGGCAAAGGGTGCCGGAACCACTTTGGTTATTGCCATTGTTGGTACGGTTATCGGCTGCATTATTGGTTTTATTGTTGGTCTGATCCAGACCATTCCGGTAAACCAGAATGACTCCGCTGCAAAGAAAATTCTGTTAAAGATCGTCAACATTATTCTTAAGATTTATGTTGAGGTCTTCCGAGGAACTCCTATGATGGTTCAGGCTATGTTCCTGTACTATGGTGCCATGATTCTGTTCAACATCAACATGGGCATGTGGACAGCAGCGTTCTTCATCGTTTCTATCAATACCGGCGCATATATGGCAGAGACGGTACGTGGTGGTATTTTCTCCGTACCGTTAAGCCAGACCGAAGGCGCCAAGGCAATCGGCATGACTCATTTCCAGACCATGGTAAATGTTATTTTACCGCAGGCCTTAAGAAATATTATGCCGCAGATCGGCAACAACCTGATTATCAATATTAAGGATACCTGCGTATTAAGCTGTATCGGCTGCGTAGAATTATTCTTCACATCGAAATCTGTTGCCGGAACTTATTACACATACTTTGAAACATTTACAATTACAATGGCTATGTACCTGATCATGACTCTGTTCTTCAGCTGGCTGTTAAGATTCATCGAAAAGAGAATGGACGGTCCTGCAGAGTATGATCTGGCTACATCCGATACATTGGCTTATACAAGCGGTACATTGACATCACCGGCAAAAGAACACGTAGACGACAGGGGGCTGAACGGTAAACATGAGTAATAATATGGAACAGAATGCCGGCACCGGCATTATCGAAATCAGACACCTGGGAAAAGTTTTCGGAAAACATGAAGTTTTAAAAGACATTAACTTTTCCGTAAATGAAGGCGATGTTACCTGCATCATCGGAGCTTCCGGTTCCGGAAAATCCACTATGTTAAGATGCATCAACCTGCTTGAAAATCCAACTTCCGGAGAAATACTTTTTAAAGGCAATGACATTCTGAAAGAGAAAAATGTTGCCGCTTACCGTGCAAAAGTTGGCATGTGCTTCCAGAGCTTTAATCTGTTCAGCAACATGACCGCATTAAAGAACTGCATGGTAGGACCGATGAAGGTTCTGAAAAAGTCAAAAGAAGAAGCGGAAAAAGAAGCTCTCTTCTATCTGGATAAAGTTGGAATGGGCCCTTATATTAAGGCAAAACCAAAGCAGCTTTCCGGCGGACAGCAGCAGCGTGTTGCGATTGCAAGAGCTTTGGCTATGCATCCGGATGTATTACTTTTCGATGAACCAACCTCCGCACTGGATCCGCAGATGGTAGGCGATGTACTGGAAGTAATGAAAAAGCTGGCATCCGAAGGCCTGACAATGATTATTGTTACTCATGAGATGGCTTTCGCAAGAGACGTTTCTGACCATGTAGTTTACATGCAGGATGGCGTTATCTGGGAAGAGGGAACTCCAGAAGAAATCTTCGGAAATCCTTCCAAACAGGAGACAAGAGACTTCTTGTCCAGATTCAGAAATATGTAAAATAAAAATAAAATATTTTTTCTTTGTGACTCCTTTGAAAGATGACAAAAGCAAGCGCTTTTGTCATCTTTTATGTTGCCGGAAATTGCTGAATCGAACACAAAAAGTTCATTTTTAAATACATGGAAAAGGGGACGGTTTAGTTGACTTTTGTAACAAACAATGGTATATTACGCAAAGAGTTTGTAACAAATTTGTAATAAATGGATGTAAGATAGTTGAAGATTATTAACAATATTAACAGCAAAATATTGGCAGCAGTACTGGCCGTGGTTGTAGTAGTTGCAGGCGGCGGTATTATGAGCCTTAATGCAAATAAAACAATTGCAGCAGAGCAGGAAGTAAAAGCAGAGGAAACCAGAGTCCTTGTAGAAGAAATAGGTCTCCCATCCGCAGGCGTTGGCCAGATCGTTGATAACTATGTTGGACTTTCCGGTGACAGTTCTATCGAACTTCTTTCTACTACTGCGTTAGCTGCAGGCTATGAAGAATTTAACGAGTATTACGACGGAAAAGGAAATGTGGTAGGAAAGCTGATTGTCTGCAAGGAAAAATCCGCCGTTAACGTATATGACCGTATCCCTGGAAATGAAAGAATCGAAACCGGCGATACACAAATGGCTCAGATTGTCGGAAGAATGTACTACGGCGATACAGCCACGCTGATCACTGAATGTGGTTTCTGGTATCAGATTGTAGCCGATACTTTCTCCGGATATGTTCCAAAAGAGCATTTCGTAACAGGAAAAGATGCAGAAAAGTTAAATGATAAAACTTGGAAAGATATCGCAATCATCGGTGAAGACGATCTTTACATGAATGAAGAGCCTTGGTACGGAAGCACCGTTCTGTGCTGCCTGGATAAAGGCTGGGAATATGAAGTAGCAGAGTTTGGCGATGAATTCTCCTTAATTCATGTAGACGGCGTTGGTGATGGATGGGTTGAAAACTCCCTGGTTTCTTTTACAAATAAGAGAAAAGTAGGCGTTACCGTTAAGGAAGAAACTAAGGCCAGAGAAAAAGTCGAGGAAGGAATCGACCGTGCAGCTGCCATCGAAGAAGCAAAAGCCGCATATTCCAGTCCGGAATATCATTTCGCACCTATTGAACCGGCAGCTCCGGATACAGCAGATACCGCTGCTTTCCGTCAGGCTGTGGCAGACTATGCTCAGCAGTTTGTAGGATGGCTTCCTTATGTTTGGGGAGGCAACTCTCTGGAGACTGGCGCAGATTGCTGTGGTTTTACTCAGGCAATTTATGGTGCTTTCGGAATTGACATTCCTAGAACAGAAGGAGACCAGTACTGGAGCGGAACTCAGGTTTCCCTTGATGATTTGAGACCTGGTGATATAATCTACTATGGTGGTCACGTTGCCCTATTTATTGGCGGAGACACGGTAGTACATGAGCCTGTTCCTGGTGATGTCTGCAGTTATCAAAGTGTTTACATGATGCAGCCAATAGGAGCGGTAAGATACATTAACTAAACAGAACGGGGACCGTAAGGTCCCCTTATTTATTGGATAAAAAACAACAATTACGTATAAATGAAACCAGGTAAAAGCGGAAAAAAACAATTTTATAAAGTGATTGCTTTTCTGGCTGCGGCAGTAGTTATCGGAGCGGCTGTTGGCACAGGTGTTGGTCTGGCGACCAGAAAGCCGGAAGCCAAAGATTCAGAAACGAAAGTCCTTACGGAACTTCCAAAAGCGGGAGCCGGCTCCGTAATTACGGACTATGTAGGTGCAACAAAAGACAGCTCCATTGAGCTTTTGTCCACGACCGCGTTAGGTGCCGGCTATGAAGAGTTAAACGAGTATTATGATTCCAAGGGAAGTCCTATCGGAAAAAGCATCGTTTATACCGGAAAGGACAACATTAACGTCTATAACAAAATTCCGGGAAATGAGAGAATTGAAAAAGGAGAATCGCTGGCGACCATTGAAGGAAGAATGAATTCTCTTTCTGTAGCGACTCTTATAAAAGAATGGGGCAACTGGTATCAGATCGTTTCCAAAGATATTACCGGTTTTGTCAATTCCAAAGATTTCGTCCTGGCAAAGGATGCCGAGGCAATAGACGCCTCTACTTATCAGGACGTAGCAACAACCAATACAGATGACGTATACATCCATGAAGAGGAAGACGAGTTCAGTACCATTATCTGTGTTCTTCCAAAAGGAATCACGGTTCCGGTTCTGCAACATGGTGACAGCTTTAGTCAGGTTTATCTGACTGGCTTGGGAGAAGGCTGGATTTATAACGAAGAAGCGGACTTTTCCAATAGCCGTAAATTTGCCAGGTCGGTAAAAGAAGATTCCACCCTTACCAATGCGGTATCCAATGGTATGGATGAAGCGGCGGAAGTGGAAGCAGAACTTCAGGCAGCGGCTGCAGGCTTGGCAAGAAGCTATGCTTTAGCACAGATTGCTCCTGCACCTCCTGATTCCTCGGATACAGCGGCCTTAAGAGAGGCGGTTGCAAATTATGCCCAGCAGTATGTGGGGATTCTTCCTTACGTTTGGGGAGGTTCCGACCTTACCAGTGGTGTTGACTGCAGCGGATTTACTTCTGCCGTTTATGCGGCCTATGGAATCAGTATTCCAAGAACTTCCGGCGATCAGGCTTACGGAGGAGTGAGCGTTTCCATGGACGATTTAAGGCCAGGAGATATCGTAGGCTATCCGGGCCATGTGGCTATGTACATCGGCGGAAACACTGTAGTCCATGCTCCGACGGAAGGCCGATGCGTGGAGTATGGCGACCTTTATATGATGGAAATCATAAATGTTACCCGATACATAAATTGAGAATTATTTGTGAAAGAACTCCCATTGGGAGTTCTTTTATGTTAAAATGACCATAGGTGAAAGGGGGTGTTTTTATGAAATATACAATCACCGGAAGAAACATAGAAATTACAGAAAGCCTCAGAACCGCTGTTCAAGAAAAAATTGGAAAACTTGAGAGATTCTTTTCCCAGGATGCGGAAGCTCATGTAACCTTAAGTGTAGAGAAGAACCGCCAGAAAATCGAAGTAACCATCCCGGTTAAAGGCGGCATCATCCGCGCAGAACAGGTAAGCTCCGACATGTATGTATCCATCGACCTGGTAGAAGAAGCAATTGAGTCCCAGCTGAAGAAATACAAAAACAAAATTATCGATAAATATCAGGACAAGAAAAACTTCTCCAAAGAATATATCGAGCAGGATTATGAAGAAGATGATGAAATCAAAATCGTTAAGACCAAACACTTTGATTTCAAACCTATGGACCCAGAAGAAGCCTGCATGCAGATGGAACTTTTAGGACATGATTTCTTCGTATTCACCAACGCGGATACCGAACAGATCAACGTTGTATATAAGAGAAAAAATAATACTTACGGTTTGATTGAACCGGAATATTAAAATATAACAGGAGTTAATTTTTAAATGAGTTTAAAAGACAAAATCTTCGGAAGCCATAGTGATAAAGAAATCAAACGCATTAAGCCTTTGGTTGACCGTATTGTTGCCCTTCGTCCGGAAATGATGGAAATGACTGATGACCAGATGAAGGCAAAGACTGCTGAATTTAAGGAAAGACTGGCTGACGGAGAAACCTTGGACGACATTCTGGTAGAAGCTTTTGCTTTGGTAAGAGAAGCTACCCGCAGACAGTTAGGAACAGAACATTACCCGGTACAGTTAATGGGCGGTATCATTCTCCATCAGGGACGTATTGCTGAAATGAAAACCGGTGAAGGAAAGACCCAGACCTGTCTTCTTCCGGCTTACTTAAATGCCCTAGAAGGAAAAGGCGTACATATCGTTACCGTCAACGACTATCTGGCAGCCCGTGACGCAGAATGGATGGGACAGGTACATCGCTCTTTAGGTCTTACGGTAGGCGTTGTTCTGAACAGCATGACCAGCGAAGAACGTCAGGAAGCTTATTCCTGCGATATTACCTACATTACCAATAATGAATTAGGTTTCGATTATCTGCGTGATAATATGGTCGTTCAGAAGGAAAATCTGGTACAGAGAGAACTTCATTACGCCATCGTCGACGAGGTCGACTCCATCCTTATTGATGAGGCCAGAACGCCTTTGATCATCAGTGGACAGTCTTCAAAATCCACAAAACTCTATGAGCTTTGCGATATTCTTGCAAAACAGCTGCAGCGAGGCGAAGCCAAAGAGCTGAATAAGATGGATATCATTATGGGCGAAAAAATGGAAGAAACCGGAGATTTCGTCGTAAATGAAAAAGAAAAAGTTGTTAACCTTACGGATCAGGGTGTCCGTAAAGTAGAGCAGTTCTTCAAAATCGAGAACCTGGCAGATCCGGAAAATCTGGAAATCCAGCATAATGTTACTCTTGCTCTTCGTGCCCATAACTTGATGCACAAAGATCAGGACTACGTTGTAAAAGATGACGAGATTCTTATCGTTGATGAGTTTACCGGACGTATTATGCCGGGCCGTCGTTATTCCGATGGTCTCCATCAGGCAATCGAAGCAAAAGAACATGTAAAGGTTAAGAGAGAGTCCAAGACTTTAGCTACCATCACCTTCCAGAACTTCTTTAACAAATATGAGAAGAAGGCTGGTATGACTGGTACTGCGTTAACGGAAGAAAACGAGTTCCGTAATATCTACGGAATGGACGTAGTAGAAATTCCTACCAACCTTCCGGTTATCCGTAAAGACCTTCAGGACGCTGTATATAAAACCAAAAAAGAAAAATATAACGCAGTTATTGATGAAATCTGCGAGGCACATGCTACCGGACAGCCGGTACTGGTTGGCACGATCACCATCGATACTTCTGAACTCTTAAGCGGAATGCTGAGAAAACGTGGCATTAAGCATAATGTTTTGAATGCGAAGTATCATGAAATGGAAGCTCAGATCGTTGCAGAAGCTGGACAGCATGGCGCCGTAACCATCGCCACCAACATGGCCGGCCGTGGTACCGATATTAAGCTGGACGACGAAGCGAGAGCTGCCGGCGGCCTGAAAATTATTGGTACAGAAAGACATGAAGCCCGCCGTATTGATAATCAGCTCCGTGGTCGTTCCGGAAGACAGGGGGATCCGGGAGAATCCAGATTCTACATTTCTCTGGAAGACGATTTAATGAGACTCTTCGGTTCCGAAAGACTGATGAGCATCTTCACGACTTTAGGTGTTGAGGAAGGCGAACAGATTGAACATAAAATGCTTTCCAGCGCCATTGAGCGTGCGCAGGAAAAGATTGAAAATAACAACTTTGGTGTCCGTAAAAATCTGCTGGAGTATGATGAGGTCATGAACGAGCAGCGTGAAATTATTTACGCAGAAAGACTTCGTGTACTGAATGGAGAATCCATGAGAGAATCTGTTTACTCCATGGTAAATGATACGGCAAGCCATATTGTAGATGCGTCCATTCCGGAAGATACCAAACCGGCAGATTGGGATATGTTAGGCTTCAACGAAATGTGGGCGCCGGTATTTAATACCTTAGTATCCCTAAGTCCGGAACAGAGAAATGGAGCTTACTCTAAGGAAGCCTTCAAGGAAGATATGCTTCGTTTAGCAAACGAACTCTACGAGAAGAAAGAAAAAGAATTCCCGGTAGAAGAACATCTCCGTGAAGTAGAGCGAGTAGTTCTCTTAAGAGTTATCGACCGTCACTGGATGGATCACATCGACGACATGGATCAGCTCCGTCAGGGCATCGGCCTTCAGGCTTACGGCCAGAGAGATCCGGTTGTAGAATACAAGATGGCTGGTTTTGATATGTTCGATGACATGATCGCAGGCATTCAGCAGGATACGGTCCGCACCATGCTGCACATCAAAATCGAGCAGGAAGTTAAGAGAGAGCAGGTAGCGACTCCGATGGCTACCAACAAAGACGATTCTGCAGTTAAGGCTCCGAAAAAGCGTGCCGATAAGAAGGTTTATCCGAACGATCCTTGCCCATGCGGAAGCGGTAAGAAATACAAAAACTGCCACGGCAGAATCGCATAATTATATACTATTTTTTGCCTGTAAAGAATGGAATGAGTTCTTCATTCCATTCTTTTTTATGTAAAATTTCTGTCATATTGAACAAGAAAAATTCTTTATATTTGGCAAAAAATGTTATATAATTAACCGATTATAAGCGAAATTATACTTTGAAGAGAAATAGGTGATTGCCATGGTGTTATTAGACCAGACAAAATATGAATTATCCCAGTTTGAAGAGCCTCTTATGAACATGGAAAATGCTCTGAATCGTGAGGCCAGAAATGCCCGTATCGCGGAAATCGAAAAGGCTATGAATGAGCCTGGATTCTGGGATGACAATAAGACCAGTGCCGGCCTGATGAAGGAAATGAAAACCATGAAGAGCGAAATGGAAAATTATGACGCTCTGAAGGCCAGCTATGATGATTTATGGACCTTGATTGAAATGGCCGAAGAAGAAAACGATGACGATTTAGGCGATGAAGTCTTAGAGGAGTTTGAAATCTTCAAAAAGACTTATGAAGACTACCGAATTTCTACTTTATTGTCCGATGAATTTGATGGACTGGATGCAATCCTGACCTTACATGCAGGCGCTGGCGGAACCGAAAGCTGTGACTGGGCCAGCATGCTTTTCCGTATGTATTGCCGTTGGGCAGAAAGACATGGCTTCAAGTATGAAGTATTAGACAGTCTGGACGGAGAAGAAGCAGGCTTGAAATCCGTTACCGTACAGATTTCCGGACAGAACGCTTATGGTTATCTGAAGAGTGAAAAAGGTGTTCACCGCCTCGTAAGAATCAGTCCTTTCAATGCGGCAGGAAAACGTCAGACCAGCTTCGTAAGCTGCGATGTTATGCCGGACATTGAAGAAGACCTGGATATAGAAATTGCGGATGAAGATATCCGAATTGATACCTACCGAAGCTCCGGTGCAGGCGGACAGCATATAAACAAAACCAGTTCCGCCATCCGTATTACCCACCTTCCTACGGGAATCGTCGTTCAGTGCCAGAACGAGCGCAGCCAGTTCCAGAATAAGGACAAGGCCATGCAGATGTTAAAGAGCCAGCTTTATCTGAGAAAGAAAGAAGAGCAGGCGAAGAACCTGGCAGACATCCGTGGCGAAGTAACGGAAATCGGCTGGGGCAATCAGATCCGTTCCTACGTAATGCAGCCTTATACTTTGGCGAAGGACCATCGGACAAATTTTGAAATGGGTAACGTAGGTGCAGTAATGGATGGAGACTTAGACGGCTTCATCAATGCATATTTAAACTGGAAAGCAGCAAAATAATAATACAGACTTAGTGAGGTAGAACAATGATTAATGTAGCAGTACTGGGTTATGGAACCATCGGCTCTGGTGTTGTAGAAGTTCTGAACATGAACCAGGAAATCGTAACGAGAAACGCAGGACAGGAAGTACGTGTAAAATACGTGCTTGATATCCGCAGCTTCCCTGGAAATCCTATCGAAAACATGCTGGTTCATGACTTTGATACTATTCTCAACGATCCGGAAATTGACATCGTAGTAGAAGTAATGGGCGGTACTACCCCTGCTTATGAGTATGTAAAATCTGCTTTACTTGCAGGAAAGAATGTCTGCACATCCAACAAGGCTTTAGTAGCAGCTCATGGTCCGGAACTGATCCAGATTGCCCGTGAGAAGAACATTAACTTCCTGTTTGAAGCTAGTGTTGGCGGCGGCATTCCAATCATCCGTCCGATTTTAAGATCTCTGAATGTAGATAATTTCTATGAAATTACCGGTATCTTAAACGGTACGACAAACTACATTTTAACAAAAATGTACAACGAAGGCGGAAGCTTTGAGGAAGCTTTAAAAGAGGCGCAGGCTTTAGGTTATGCAGAAAGTGATCCTACAGCAGACGTTGACGGCTTTGATGCTGCAAGAAAAATTGCCATCCTTTCCAGCCTTATGTACGGAAAAAATATGAATTATGAAGACCTGAGCGTGGAGGGCATCCGCAACATCAGCAGTGTGGATGTTGACTATGCAAAGGCTTTAGGCATGAAAATAAAACTTTTAGGAATCACCTACAATATTTCCGGTGAAATCTATTCGGAAGTAGCTCCACATATGATTGATTCTGCCAATCCATTATATGGTGTAGATGATGTTAAGAATGGAATCCAGCTGAAGGGCAACCTTTTAGGCGACACCATGTTCTATGGCGCAGGCGCAGGAAAACTTCCTACTGCTTCTGCAGTTGTATCCGATATTATCGACGAAGCGAAACATTTAAATACAAATATTCCGATTATCTGGGAAAAAGAAAATGTTACTTTGGCAGAACGTGGAAAACACGAAAGCAAATTCTTCATCCGTGTGGATAAGGAATACGCAGAAATCAAAAACATCTTCGACCTGGAACAGCTGGTAACTCTTGACCAGTACAAGGACGAATATGCAATTGTAACTACGAAAATGACCTTTGCAGACTTCTATGAAAGAATCGGCAGCAAGGAACACGTAAGAAGTATCATTCAGGTAAAATAAATGAAATATGTTATTGTTTTAGGCGATGGAATGGCTGACCGTCCCATCGATGAATTAGGAGGAAAGACTCCTATCGAAGCGGCAGATACTCCTTATATGGATCAGCTGGCCTCTATGGGTGAAATTGGCCTGGCAGCGACCATTCCGGAAGGAATGAAACCGGGCAGTGACACCGCCAACTTAGCTGTTTTGGGTTATGATCCGAAGGTTTATTATTCTGGCCGCAGTCCGTTGGAAGCTTTAAGCATCGGTGTTCCGATGAAGGAAACAGATATTGCGCTGAGAGTGAATCTTGTTACCGTAGAAGCTAGCGACGACGGTGTATTTGAAAATTATATTATCCGCGATCATTCTTCCGGAGAAATTTCCACAGAGGATGCAGCCGTTTTATTGGAGGCATGCAGGGAGGTTCTGGAAGAGGAAGAATTTAAATTCTATTTAGGCACCAGCTACCGCCATTGCTGTATCTGGGATAAAGGGGCGGTTGTAGACCTTCCTCAGCCTCATGATCATCTGGATGAGACCATTGGGTCCCTCCTTCCGGTAAATTACGGAGAGGCTGATGCCCTCACGGATCTTCAGAAACATGGTATGGAAAAATTTACGGAGATGATGAGAAAAAGCTTTGAAATTTTAGATTCTCATCCAATCAACGCAGAAAGACGGAAAGCCGGCAAGAACCCTGCAAACTGCTTATGGTTCTGGGGCGCAGGCACCAAACCTCTTCTGGCGCCGTTTATTGAAAAGACCGGAAAGAAAGGCGTTATGATCAGTGCCGTTGACCTGCTGAAAGGTATCGGTCAGGGCGCAGAAATGTATGTTCCGGAAGTGGAAGGAGCTAACGGTCTGTTAGAGACCAACTACGAAGGAAAAGCCCAGACGGCTTTAGATGCCCTTCTGAAGGATGGATATGATTTTGCTTATATCCATGTAGAAGCTCCGGACGAGATGGGACATCAGGGCAGCTACGAAAGAAAAATCAAGGCTATTGAAAATCTGGACAAGAGACTGATAAAAAAAGTCTATGAAGGCCTTGAAGGAACGGATTTCCGTATGCTGATCATGCCAGATCATCCAACCCCTGTATGTATCAGGACTCATTCATCAGATCCTGTTCCATATATTTTATACGACAGCACAGCAAAGCAGAATAACTCATGGACTTACAGTGAAAAAGAAGCTGAACTGTCAGGCAACCTTATTAAACCAGGCTATTTATTGATTAACCATTTATTGGAAAAGTAGGAGAAAAGATGCTGATTGTAAAAAAATTCGGAGGTTCCTCCGTAGCCAACAAGGAGAGAATTTATAATGTGGCACGCCGCTGCGTAGAAGAGTACAAAAATGGCAACCAGGTAGTTGTTGTACTTTCTGCTATGGGTGACACAACAGACGATCTTCTGGAGCTGGCTGCAACTATTTCTGCGAAGCCTTCCAAAAGAGAACTGGATATGCTGATGAGTACAGGCGAACAGATTAGTGTAAGCCTTTGTGCCATGGCAATTCAGGAATTAGGCGTAGCAGCGGTTTCATTGAACGCATTTCAGGTAGCAATGCACACAAGCAGGGATTATGGAAATGCCCGCCTGAAAAAAATTGACACAGGAAGAATTAAGGCCGAACTGGATGCTAAGAAAATTGTTTTAGTAACCGGTTTCCAGGGCGTTAACCGATATGATGATGTAACTACATTAGGCCGCGGCGGCAGTGATACTACAGCAGTAGCTCTGGCAGCTGCCCTTCATGCAGATGCATGCGAAATCTATACAGACGTTGATGGCGTTTATACTTGCGACCCACGTATTGTTCCAGAAGCTAAGAAACTGGACGAAATTACTTATGACGATATGCTGGATCTTGCAACCTTAGGCGCACAGGTTCTGCATAACCGCAGCGTAGGCATGGCAAAGAAATATGGAGTTGAACTGGTGGTACGTTCTTCTTTAAGCGACGCACCGGGTACTGTAGTTAGGGAGGTATTAAAAGTGGAAAAGAGAATGATCAGTGGTGTTGCTGTAGATAAGAGTCCGGCACGGATTTCCCTTATCGGATTACATGATGCACCTGGTATTGCATTTAGAGTATTTAACGTTTTGGCAGCAGAAGGAATTTCTGTTGATATTATTTTACAGAGTGTTGGCCGTGATGGTACAAAGGATATTTCCTTTACCGTTGATAGAAAAGATCTGGACGCAAGCCTTAAGATCCTGGAAGAAAACCGTGAAAAACTTACTGCAGAGAGAATCGAGCATGAAGACAATATTGCCAAGGTTTCTGTAGTTGGTGCCGGAATGATGACGAACCCAGGTGTTGCAAGCAAGATGTTCGAAGCTCTTTTCAATGCAGGAATCAACATTAAGATGATTTCAACCAGTGAAGTTCGTATTACGGTTATTATTGATGAAGAAAATGCAAATGAAGCAGCTCGTGCTGTCCACAATGCATTTGTAGATCAGGATTGATATGGTATTTGAATCTACTTGTGAAAAAGACACATATAAATTAGGGTTTGAAGTTGGCGAAGCAGCAATGCCGGGCGATGTATTCTGCCTGGATGGAGACTTAGGTGTAGGTAAAACCGTTTTTACCGCAGGTTTTGCAAAAGGCCTGGAAATCGAAACTCCAATCTGCTCCCCGACCTTCACCATCCTGCAGACTTATGATGAGGGACGTCTGACCCTTTATCATTTTGATGTCTATCGGATTGAAGACCCGGATGAAATGGAAGAAATCGGCTTTGACGAGTTTGCTTTCGGCGATGGCGTATGCATTATTGAATGGGGCAGACAGATTGAAGACATTCTCCCTGCAAACACAAAGTATATAACGATTGAAAAAGACCTGGATAAAGGGTTTGATTACAGAAAGATAACGATAAAATAATGAGACTTCTGGCGATTGAAAGCTCAGGGCAGCTTGCTTCTGTAGCAGTAATTGAAAATGGTGAGATTTTAGGCATGAAAGTCGGTGAGTTTAAGGTAACTCATTCTGAAACTCTGATGCCAATGATCGATGAAATGCTGAAAGAATCCGGTGTGGAACTGGATTCTTTAGATGCGATTGCAGTCAGCGGTGGTCCGGGATCCTTTACCGGCCTGAGAATTGGAAGCGCTACTGCGAAGGGCTTAGGACTGGCTTTGGATATTCCGCTGGTTCATGTTCCGACCCTTCATGCCATGACCTACAACCTTCTGACGCCGGATTATATCGGCACGATTATCGTTCCGATGATGGATGCAAGAAGAGGCCAGGTATATTGCGGCATTTATGATTTTGTCATTCGCCCGGACAACATGGTGGATTTCGATATTTTCATGGATGCGGACGCCATGTCGGTACCGGATCTGTTAGACCGTATTAAAGAAATCACAGACCTGGATGGAAATCCTCCAATGGTTATCTTCTTAGGCGACGGCGTTATGGCTTATCATGAAGTAATCGAACAGTATGCAGAGTTTGATTTCGATTATGCCCCAGATGAGGCTTTGCTGCAGAGAGCGGATACGGTAGCTCTTTTAGGTCAGCTCATGTACTCTCTGGAGATGACCGTTTCTGCGGATGAGGAAGCTCCGGACTATTTAAGACCGAGCCAGGCAGAAAGAGAACGGGCAGAAAAAGAGAACCAGTAAGTTATGGAAGTGAAATACTTTGAATTAACTTATGACGATATTGCGAAAGTTTCCCAGATGGAAAAGGCTTACTTTGGCCAGCCGTGGAGCGAAGCCAGCATTGCCCATTACATGGAGATGGGCAACAATGTATTTGTTGTAGCTAAGGCGAATCAAGAAGTAATCGGCTATGCGGCTGTGATGTGCGTGCTGGATGAAGGAAATCTGGTCAGCATTGCGGTTGAGGAGTCTTTCCGGGAAATGGGAATCGCTACCGAGCTTTTGGATATTGCTTATGATATGGCCCAGGAAAGGGGCGTTGCCAGCATTAATCTGGAAGTAAGGGAAAGTAATGAGGCCGCCATCTGCCTTTACGAAAGAGACGGCTTTGAGAAAATCGGCCGAAGAAAGAATTTTTACAGCAATCCAAAAGAGGATGCGATTTTATATTTAAAGAAACTGTAGGTTAAAGAATGCTTGATGTTTGTTTATTAGGAACTGGAGGCATGATGCCTTTGCCGAAGCGTCATCTGACTTCCTTGATGGCCCGCTTCAATGGTTCCAACATTTTAATCGATTGCGGCGAGGCCACCCAGATTGCCATTAAGGAAAAGGGCTGGTCTTTTAAGTCTATTGATTTAATCTGCCTGACCCATTTCCATGGGGACCATGTAGGCGGACTTCCGGGCCTTCTTTTAACCATGGGAAATTCCGAGAGGACCGCTCCTTTGAACATTGTAGGACCGAGAGGCCTGAAAAAGGTAGTGGAGTCCTTAAGAGTTATTGCTCCGGAGTTGCCTTTTTATATTAACTATATCGAGCTGGAAGAAGATAATCAGGAACTGTGGTTTGACGGCTTCCGGATTCAGGCCTTCAAGCTCCAGCATAGAGTGACCTGTTATGGATATAACATTATCGTGGACCGTGTCGGAAAATTCGATGTAGAACGAGCGAAAGCCCTGAATCTGCCGGTACAGGCCTGGGGCGTTCTGCAGAGCGGCGAAAATGTAGAAATTGATGGCGTGACCTACACCCCGGATATGGTAATGGGACCGGACCGGAAGGGCCTGAAAGTAACGTACTGCACCGATACCCGTCCATTAAATTCCATTGCAGAAGCTGCAAAGGGAGCAGACCTGTTTATCTGCGAAGGCATGTACGGAGATCCGGAAAAGCAGCAGGATGCGGTAGAGAAAAGACATATGACTTTCTACGAAGCAGCAGCTTTAGGTGCAAAGGCTCAGCCGGAGCGCATGTGGCTTACCCATTACAGCCCGTCCCTGATTCGGCCTTCCGAGTACATTGACGAAGCGAAAAAAATCTTTGACCGGATTGAAGCCGGAAAGGATTTAAAGAGTATAGATTTGAAATTCAGCGATGAAGAGTAGGCGCTGAAAAGGACTGAAAAAATGAGCGATACAGTAATTTTATCAATTGAATCTTCCTGTGATGAGACCGCCGCAGCCGTTACTGTAAACGGCCGTACGGTTCTCTCTAACGTTATTTATTCCCAGATTGACCTGCATACCATTTACGGTGGTGTTGTTCCGGAGATTGCGTCTCGGGCCCATATTGAGAAAATCAATCCGGTAATCCGTAAAGCTTTAAGTGATGCGGGAAAAACGTTAGATGACTTGGATGCTATTGCAGTTACCTACGGACCGGGCCTGGTAGGCGCCCTTTTGGTTGGTGTGGCAGCAGCGAAATCCATCGCCTATGCAAAGAATATTCCTTTAGTCGGAGTTCATCATATCAAAGGCCATGTATGTGCCAACTTTATCGAGTATCCGGAACTGGAGCCTCCGTTCCTCTGCTTAGTTGCATCTGGAGGACATACCCATCTGGTAAAGGTTGTAAATCATACGGATTATGAGGTCATCGGAAGAACCAGGGACGATGCAGCAGGCGAAGCTTATGATAAAATCGCCCGTGCCATTGGTTTGGGATATCCAGGTGGACCAAAGGTTGAAAAATGCGCCCATAATGGCGATCCTAAGGCTTTTTCTTTCCCGCGTGCAAAGATAGACGAAGCTCCTTACGACTTCAGTTTTAGCGGTGTTAAGAGCGCTGTATTGAATACTATAAATTCATACAAAATGAAAGGTCTGGAAATCGATGAGAAGTTCCAGGCGGATATTGCGGCTTCTTTCCAGCAGTCTGTTATTGACAGCATGAAGGAAAGAGTTCTGATGGCTCTGGATGAATTTGGCATGAACAAGTTTGCCATGGCAGGCGGCGTAGCTTCCAACCAGACCTTAAGAGCTGCTTTGAAGGAAGCGGTAGAGGCCAGAGGCGGAGAATTCTATTGCCCGAAGCCGGTGCTTTGTACCGATAATGCAGCGATGATCGGCGCAGCAGGTTTCTATGAATTTATTAATGGTAAGAGAGATGGCTTGGACCTGAATGCAGTTCCGGGACTGAAATTATAATGAAAACGTTTGGTATTATCGTTGCCGGCGGCGCAGGAACGCGCATGGGCAGCAACGTCCCAAAACAGTATATGGATGTGAACGGAAAGCCTCTTTTGTATTACACGCTGAAGGCTTTCGAAGAGTCGGATGTGACAGATGTGTCTGTGGTTGTTGCCAAAGAATATCTGCAATTCGTCTTAACCGAAATTATCGATAAGTATGGCTTCAAAAAGGTTATTCGGGTATGCGAAGGCGGAGCAGAGCGTTTTGATTCTTCTTTCCATGCCTTGGACGATTTGTCCGATGTGGCAGCAGAGGATGACATCGTTCTGATTCATGATGGCGCAAGACCTTTTGCAAGTGCGGATTTCATTAATGAAATGATCGATGCTGTAAAAGAACATGGAGCAGCCATTGCTGGAATGCCGGTAAAGGATACCATCAAAATCGCAGACGTCGAC
>JAZUGA010000048.1:0-4929 GCA_045640945.1 Lachnospiraceae bacterium
GGGACATAATCCAGTAGCTGCTCTTTACACCAGCGAGGGCTTCTATTCCAAGAAACTCTTCGGCGATTGCGAGGAATAAAAAAAGACCTGTCTGCGGACAGGTCTTAATTTTTGTAGGTTTATGTGCAGGCCTACGACGGTACTTCAGTTCTCGAAAAGCCCGGTTTCACACTGGCGTTCCGACTTCAATTAGATTGCCATCCAGATCATAGAACCGAACGACGCGCTGGCCCCAGCTATGAGTCATCAGCCGGTTGACGTATTCCACTTCCGGATAAAGCGCTTCCAGCTTTTCCACAAACCCTTCGATGTCGGACTCCTCGAAATACAGTTCGCTGGAATTGTTTTTCCACTCCGTGTCCTTGCCCAGGAATTCCTTCCAGTAGCGCTCCTCCTGAAGCACCAGCCCCTCCGTGAGAATCATGTTTCCGTCGTTATCCAGAACCAGATCCAGCCCGAACAAGTCGTGATAGAATTTCAGGGCTTTGTTATTATCTTTTACAACAATCAAAACGTTTCGTAATTTCATATCAAAATTTCCTGCTTGCTGTCCATTTTTCGCGGGAACCTTCCGCTAAGAGTTTGCCCACGCACGATCCCTTTACTCAATCATCAGTTTTGCGGCGCCGTAAAAACCGGCGTCATTTTCCAGCTCCGCCAAGGCAAATTCCGTGGCTTCGCAGGATGGGAACGCATACTTTAAGAAGTATGGCTGAACCATGTCGAGAATGAAGGAGCCCGCTTTGGAAACGCCGCCACCGATAACGAAAATTTCCGGGTCGACGATTACGCTGACGCTGGCCAGAGCGCGGCCTAAATCTTCTGCGAATTTATGAGCAACGGCCAGAGCCGTTTTGTTTCCCTCTTTTGCTTTGTCGAAAACATCTTTCGCGGAAAGGAAGCCGAACTTGCTGTCCGCGTCGGTCATGCCCATTTCACGGGCGGTGCGGACAATACCGGTTGCGGAAGCGTACTGCTCCGTGCAGCCCTTCTTGCCACAGCCACATTTTTCCGTTTCCCCAAATCCAGCGACAGAGGAAACCGGACAAACCTCTAAAGCGGTTCCGCAGGAGAAGTCGCCGTCGCCGATGCCCGGCTCAAAGTATTCCGGATACAATTTCATATGACCGATTTCGCCGCCGGCGCCATGGGAACCGGTCAGCAGTTTTCCGCCTAAAATAATGCCGCCACCGACACCGGTGCCTAAGGTGACGAAGACCAAATTCTGGTAGCCTTTGCCACCGCCTTGCCACGCCTCGCCCAGAGCCGCCGCATTGGCATCGTTAATCACTTTGACCGGAAGATGGATGAGCTTGGAAAAAGCTTCCGCCACATTGCAGCCGCCCCAGCCGTTCAGGTTGACGCACTTCGCAACGTCGCTTTCGTTCATGACCGCGCCTGGAACCGCCAGGCCGACACCGATAATATCGTCCCTGGTCAGGAAGTTTTCCGTCATGCTTTTTTCAATTTCCGCAGCCAGATCCGGCAGAATGTTTTTGCCGAAATTTTCAATGCGGGTCGGAATCTCCCACTTCTCAAAAAGCCGGCCCTCCTCGGAAAGAAGCCCCAGCTTCGCGGTGGTTCCGCCTAAATCTATTCCGTAAATGTATTTGCTCATAATCGTCCTTCCGATAATATTTTCAACAGTTTCTATGGGAAAAATTTTACACCAAAAAGCCTTATTTCTCAATGAAAACTGGGAAAATCCATAATGAAAACTCCCAGACAATGTGATAAAATCAAACAAATTTGAAAAAAGAGGAGAGCGAAAATGAACGCGATTATCACAGTTATAGGAAATGACAAGGTGGGCATTATTGCAGGAATCTGCATCCGGCTGGCCGAAATCAACGTTAATGTTCTGGACCTTTCCCAGACCATCCTTCAGGGCAACTTCACCATGGTTATGGCGGTTGACATCAGCAAGGCGACCGTAAGCTTCGCAGAGATTGCAGATATGCTGACGGCACTGGGCAAAGAAATGGAACTCTCGATTCATATTCAGCGCGAAGAAATTTTCGACGCAATGCACACCATCTAGTTTACGCGCGCGCAAACGAAACGCTGTAAACACAATAAAATCAAGCAACGACGCGCGTAAACGGTCGCGAAACGAAAACAGCGTAAACGCAATATAAAGGAAAATTATGATTAATCAAAAAGATATACTTTCGACAATAAACATGATTCAGCAGCAGCACCTGGACATCCGAACCGTCACCATGGGAATTTCCCTGCTGAGCTGCTGCGACGAAGACCCGAAGAAGGCCTGCGACAAAATTTACGACAAAATCTGCCGCTACGCAGAAAACTTAGTTCCGGTAGCGGGCGACATTGAAAAGGAATACGGCATTCCTATCGTAAACAAACGAATTTCTGTTACGCCGATGGCGTTGGTGGCAGCGGCTTCCAACTGCGAAGACTATGTGGACTTCGCCTTAACCATGGACCGGGCTGCGAAAACCTGCGGCGTAGATTTCATCGGCGGCTATTCCGCTCTTGTGCAGAAGGGCATGACCCTGGCGGACGAAAAGCTGATTCGCTCCATCCCGGAGGCGCTGTCTCGGACCAACCTGGTTTGCTCCTCCATTAACGTTGGCTCCACGAAAGCCGGCATTAACATGGACGCAGTCAATCTGATGGGCCAGATTATTAAAGACACGGCAGCGATTTCCGGCGGCATCGGCTGCGCGAAATTGGTTGTGTTCTGTAACGCGGTCGAGGACAACCCGTTTATGGCGGGCGCCTTCCACGGCATCGGCGAGCCGGAAAAAGTTATCAACGTCGGCGTTTCCGGACCGGGCGTTGTCCATAGCGCATTGAAAGAAATCAAAGGACAGCCGTTCGACGTAGTGGCTGAGACCATAAAGAAGACCGCCTTCCGCGTAACCCGCGTGGGCCAGCTGGTTGCCCAGGAAGCTTCCAAGCGGCTGGACACTCCGTTCGGCATCGTGGACCTTTCCCTGGCGCCGACACCGGCCATGGGCGACTCCGTTGCAAGAATTCTGGAAGAAATGGGTCTGGAAACCTGCGGAACTCATGGAACCACAGCAGCCTTAGCGCTTCTGAACGATGCGGTTAAGAAGGGCGGCGTTATGGCGTCCTCTTCCGTTGGAGGACTTTCCGGCGCTTTCATTCCAGTTTCCGAAGACGAGGGCATGATCGCGGCAGCAGCTTCCGGAACCTTGTGCCTCGACAAGCTGGAAGCCATGACCTGCGTCTGCTCCGTAGGCCTGGACATGATTGCGGTTCCTGGCGACACTCCGGCGGAAACCATTTCCGCGATTATCGCGGACGAAGCAGCGATCGGAATGATCAACACCAAGACCACGGCGGTTCGTATTATTCCGACTCCGGGAAAGAAAGTTGGCGATTCCGTCGAGTTCGGCGGACTTCTGGGCGAGGCGCCGATTATGCCGGTTCATCCGGAAAGCAGCGCGGAGTTCGTAAAGCGCGGCGGAAGAATTCCAGCGCCGCTCAACAGCTTGAAGAACTAAGTTTGCTTGCGAGCGCGAAGAATTTCAGTTTCGGTCAGCAGTTTGAAGAACTGAGTTTGCTTGCGAGCGCGAAGAGTTCCAGTTTCGGTCAGCAGTTCATAAGCTGACGGTAGTTAATGAATAAAATCCGCGTGATTTCATACCAAAAACAGAATGATAACCCTGATTCACATATTTGAATCAGGGTTATATTAATTTAAGGGAAAATCCGCATCAGAAGTTACGCGGATTTTTAGTTATTGTCCTGAAATACAGAAGGGGAAAAGCTGAAACTGCGCGAAATGTTAGTTACTGTTCTGAAAAACACGAAAAAAAGGCCTTCTCAGAACGCTAACTCAAAAAACGCGCAAAACTGCGCCACTACGCATACAATCACGAAACTTCTCAGGTCTGCTCCGCGGCGAAGCTCCCGGCGCCGCTGCAACGACCCCGCCTCCGCCTGCCATAAAACTCCTACTTTTCGTCAAAATGCCCAAATCGGCTGGCGAAAAAATAGAAAAAACGCTGTTTCCAGAGCAAAAGAGAGAAAATGAGGAAGATTAGCAACTTCGTGTTGAAAAAAATTCTTTTTTGTGTACAATTGAAAATGCAATATTAATATGAAAGTGCAGTATTAATAAAAAGTAATATTGATTTGAAGTAATAGGAGGGTAACTATGTTAACCGGAAAAGAAAACCTGCAAGAAGTAATGAAAAAGGACGGAAAACCAGATCGTTTTGTAAATCAGTACGATTTCCTGAACCTTTTAGTTCCAGACCTTTACTATATGGGCGACTATCCTATCATGCCTGGCAATGAAGGCTATGATCAGTTCGGCGTATTCTGGAGCTTCCCAGAAGGCCAGATGGGCGCATTCCCAGTACACGATGATGCACACCGCGTATTAAAAGACATCACAAAATGGAGAGAAGTTGTAAACCACAAACCTTTCATTCCAGATGATCCTGGATACTGGGGAATGTTAAACGGCATCGCAGCTTCCACCGACCACGAGAACCAGTACGTAACAGCTTTACATACACAGGGTATCTTCGAAAGACTTCACGCTCTGATGGGCATGGAAGACGCTATGGCAAACTTCTACGAAGAGCCAGACGAGATGCACGAGCTGATTGACTTCTTAGTAGAAATCGAATTAGACTTCGCACATGCTATGGTAGAGCGCGTTGGCATCGAAGCAATCCTTCATCATGATGATTTCGGCAGCTTAAAGAGCTCCTTCATGTCACCAGACATGTTCAACGAATTCATCGTTCCAGCATACAAGAAAATCTATGGATACTATCATGAAAACGGCGTATTAGTAGTACATCACAACGATGCATTCTCTGCAAACTTAGTTCCATCCTTCATCGAAATGGGCATGGATATTTGGCAGGGCTGCACCCCAACAAACGATGTTCCTGCTCTTATTGAGAAATACGGCGGACA
>JAZUGA010000049.1:0-1842 GCA_045640945.1 Lachnospiraceae bacterium
GCCGATGTCCATCGAGGCCATTTGCCTGGCTATGGGCTGCTCCGTTACCACAGCGGATCCGTTCGATATTGAAAATACACAGCAGATTTTATTAGACCTGTTGCAGCAGAAGGGCCTGAAGGTGCTCATTATGAAGCAGCCTTGCGCAACGTTGAAGTCCAAGCAGGGCGGACCGAAGAAGACCGTTCGCGTTAATCAGGACAAGTGCTTAGGCGACGGCTGCGGCTGCGACAAATTCTGCTCCAGAGTCTGGGGATGCCCGGGCAACTCATGGGATTTCGAGAAAGGCAAAGCGGTTATCGATCCAGTGAGCTGCGTTGGATGCGGGGTATGTGCGAAGTTATGCCCGGCAGGCGCAATCGAAGTGGAAGGCGGTGCAGAAGAATGAAGAAATTAAAATATGATCCTTTAAATATCGTTATTTGCGGAATCGGCGGTCAGGGAAATGTTCTGGCCTCCGAGCTGGTTGCTTCCACCATGACGGAGCTGGGCTACCACGTAGCGGTCGGTGAGACCTACGGCGCTTCCCAAAGAGGCGGTTCGGTTATGAGCCACGTACGTATTTCCGAAACCGAGGAGCTGGGCGTGCTCATCTCTCACGGAGAAGGCAACTTTATTATCGGCTTCGAGCCTTTGGAGACCTTGCGTATCGCCAGAGAATACTCCAATTCCGAGACGGTTATTATTTACGACCCACGTCCGGTTTATCCTTTAGGCGTTTTAAAGGGAACTCAGGTTTATCCGGAAATGGCAGCAATCAAAGAGGAACTGAAGGAGCTTTCTGCAAAGGCTTATGAAGTTCCGGTTGCGGAAATTACTCTGGAAACTGGCAACTCAAAGGCTGCAAACATTGCTCTTCTTGGTGCATTTTCCAGACTTCCAGGCGCGCCTCTTTCCAGTGAGGTGCTGCGAGAAGTTCTGAAAACCCGATTCAAGGGCGATGTGCTGGAGATGAACTTGAAGGCTTTCGATTTAGGATGTAAAGCTATTGATGATATGGGCGATGCTGGCGCGGAGAGCGGCCGATAGGAGGAGAGACATGAGTAAAATTGTGAAAGTTAATTTTCTGCATCCGAAGACGGACGCGGTTCTGACCTTAGAAATTCCGGACGATACTCGTTTCGAGCAGCTGACCAAGCTCCTCTATCAGGAGGACTTTGTGCTGGTTCAGAAGCCTGGCTACCGCTACATCGTTCAGGGACACATCGCGGGAAATATTCATACCTTAAGGGACTACATGCCGGATGACTGCGACGAGATCACTTTGCGGATCTTCGGTCAGGGCCAGGTTCTGCTGTAAGGAGGAATCAGAATGTTAAGTACATTTGCTTTAGATACACAGGTTATTAAAAAGGGACTTTGCACTGGCTGCGGCGCTTGCCAGGGCATGTGCCCATATTGGGGCTCCAAGGACGGACGCACCATTTGCTATTTCGACTGCGAACGGCATGAAGGCCGCTGTCAGGCGTTCTGCCCGAGCATGCCGACGGACTATCAGGCGCTGAGAGAGAAGTTCTTCGATCCAGCTTCTGTTCTTCCGGAGATGGGACCGTTCAAGGCTCTTTATGTAGCACGTGCAACCGACGCATCCATTCGTGAAGGCGGCGCTCAGCATGGCGGAACCGTAACGGCACTGGTAGAGTTCGCTCTTCAGAAGGGCTTCATGGATGCTGCAGTTTTAGGCGGAGAAGATGAAAAAGGAAATCCGACAGGAGTTTTAGCAACTTCTGCAGAAGAGGTCCGGAAGGCTTCTGGCTCCAAGTTTAAGATTCCGCCAACGCTGGCGACCTTGAACAAGGCTCTGGCTGCTGATGAATATAAAAAGATTGGCGTCGTTGCGAC
>JAZUGA010000050.1:0-4307 GCA_045640945.1 Lachnospiraceae bacterium
CCTGCATAAGCGACGAGGAATGTGTATCGAGCTTGCACGAATGGACATGACGAGCGCAGAGCAGTCCCGAAGGGACCTGCATAAGCGACGAGGAATGTGCAAGGGACTTGCTTTTACTTATAAAAAAGAGTAGAATGTAAAACGGATTAAAGTTAAGGAGACGGAATATTATGATTATTAGTTTATCTAAAAGTGATAGAAGAATGATGTCAGACGTTGCATCCATGTATCAGGCTTCAATTACTGCTCAAGATTTGGGCCCGGATAACGCGTTGGATTTTTGGAGAATTGGTATGTATGTTAAAGTCGGATATTTAAAGAAAGATGATGTCCGTAAAATTCTCCATGCCATGGAAGGTCTTGCTGAAGTCCTTAGAAGAAATCCTAGAAAAGATCCTAGTGGTGCTTATAGAGATCTTCCTGACGTAATTGAGAGATTGAGAGAATTAATGCAGAGAAAGAATGTTCCAGAAGATGATGAGGATTTTGATTTTGATCTGAATTAGTCAATGTGTACGTACAATAACATAGAAAATGTATTTCGTGTGTATATAAAACGTTTCTCGTAAGAGAGACGTTTTTTATGTTGAAAACAGTATTCAAAAAGCTGTTAAAATGTATTAAAATCAACAAAAAGATTATTATATATATTAGAGGGATGTAATGAAAAGAATCTGTAAAATTTCGGCACAGATAGTGGCTCTTATTCTTGCTTTGGCATTACTAATGCCTTTTTCACTAATTACAAAAGCGGATACAGGAAATGAGTATGAAGGGAAGATTGTGATTCTTCATTCCAATGATGTTCATGGGGGAATTGAAGGATATCCGGTAATCAAAGAGTTAGCGGACGAAATAGAAAGCAAAGGCGGTGAAGTAATTCTTGTAGATGCCGGCGATTTTGCTCAGGGAAATTCCTACGCTTCTTTTGATGAAGGAGAGAGCATCATTGAATTGATGAACATGGTTGGATATGACGTAGTTACTGTTGGAAATCATGAGTTTGATTATGGAATCGAAAGAATGAAGGAAATCATGAACGAACTCGCAGCAAAAACAGTCAGCATCAATATTTTGGTTGATGATACGCCAGCTTTTGATTCTTCTGCCATAATAGAAGTGGATGGAATTAAAATTGGTTTTATCGGAGCAGAAACTCCAGAAGCTTTAACAAAATCAAATCCAGCAAAGAACCCTGGATTATCCCTTATTCAAGGAACAGAATTATATTCAATAATTAATTCCGAGGCGGAAAGTCTGAAGGATAATGGAGCGTCTCTCGTTATCTGTATTACCCACCTTGGAGTTGACGCAGGTTCTACGCCGAACCGGTCAGAAGACTTATGGGCAAATGTTGAAAATGTTGATTTTATTATTGATGCCCATTCTCATACGGAAATGACAACAGGGTCCAATGGCGAGCCAATTCAGTCTACTGGTACGAAATTTGCAAATATTGGCGTAATTGAAATTGATAAAAATACATCAAAAATTACCGACAATTATTTATACAAAATTACAGAAGAGTCTCCTTCTGATTTAGAAGTAGAAGAAAAAGTAGCGGAATTAAAAAATAAGGTCGATGAAGAATATAAAACCGTCATCGGTAAAACAGATGTTGACTTAAACGGAGAGAAAGCGCCAGGAAACCGTACGGAAGAAACGAATATGGGAGACCTGATAGCAGATTCCATGATGTGGTATCTGACAGAGAAGAATACAGGCAGTATTGAAGAAGGTGTTCCGGTTGTATCGATTGAAAACGGTGGAGGCGTACGAAACTGGATTCACAAAGGAGATATAACAAAACAAAATGTATTTGATGTTTTGCCGTTTGGAAACACTTTAACTGTAGTTTATGTATCCGGAAACGAATTATTAGAGGCCCTGGAAGCTTCTACTTATTGCACACCGGAGGCTGTGGGAGCGTTTCCACAGATTGCTGGAATGAATATTACCGTCAATACTTATGAAGAATTTGACGCTGGCGAATTATATCCGGGTTCCACCTATAACAAGCCGAATTCCATCAAGAGGGTTGTAATCAATAATGTAAACGGACAGCCTTTTAACCCTGAGGGAAGATACGCTGTTTTAACGAACGATTTTGTTGCTGCTGGAGGCGATACATATTATGCTTTTAAAGCAGCATCGGAACAGTTTGATACTGGATTTGCACTGGATGAAATTCTTTCGGAATACATCGCAGAAGAATTAGACGGCGTAGTGGGAGAGGAATATCAGAATCCAAAAGGAAGAATTCAGATTGTGAAAGAAAAGGAAGAGCCGATACCAGACCCAACACCAGATCCAACACCGGATCCTGTACCATTAACTGGAGATGCCGAGAACGCTATTCTCTGGCTTACATTGGTTATTATTTCCATATCCGCATTAGCTGGTGCAGGAATTGTTCGGAAAAAGTTATGATAGAAAATAATAATATGCATTATTATTGGAATATTAGAAGTAAGCTTTAATTTTGCGATAAAAATGCGCGATTTCACATTTTCAGAGCAGTATTTGACTGAAAATCGATAGTTTCGGTTACTGAAAATGAGTTTCTGCGCATAATAGTGCTCTGAAAATGAGTTTCTGCGCAAAAATACATAATTAAAAGAGAGAGTGGGGAGAACTCCCGCTCTTTTTTTATTACAAAGAAGTAAAAATCCCATTTATTGCAAAGAAGAAGTCTCATTCATTGCAAAGAAGAAGTCTCATTTATTGCAAAGACGAGATGTTCCGTTTTATTGCATAGAAAGAACTCTAGCTCTTTATTAAAATATACAAATTAGCGTAAAAGAATAGATTATGTTGCAAAAGAGTATACACAGCGGTATACTTTTGGTATACCAAATAATAAATAATGGCCGTAGTGCCGATAAATGAAAGGAAGGAAATCAAATGACGACTTTATCCCAGGAAGCATTAGAAAAGTCATTGAAGATTTTCAACAAAGCAATTGTAGGAGGAACTTTATTTACTTTAGATAAGCTCCTGAATGTTCTTGGCGCAATTTCTCCGAAATTCCGGAAAGAATTGTGCGAATACGACCTTACAGTTCAGTTAAAACTTCGTGACAACAGTTATGGACGCTGGTTTAAATTTAAAGACGGCCAGGTATTTGGCTATGACGGAATCAATCCGGACTGTCAAGTACAGATGGTGTTTGAGGATGAGGCTACTTCTCGAAGAGTAACCGCTTTAATCCGTAACCAGGCCGATTTCGTAAATGCTGCAAAGCAGGGCCAATTATCCTTAAACGGACCAGATGCAGAGACCATGTGGTTCTCCTCATTGCTTCTTAAAGTATTTGCTTTCGATGTTTTATATTTAGGAAATTATGGAACAAAAATGCCGAACGGTGAAATGCGATATACCACAGGAACCAACGGCGGACCTTTATTTGTATATGTAAAAGATGACAAAATCGTTCGTGTAACACCGATTGATTTTGACGAAGAAGACCCGGATATGTGGACTATTACCGCAAAAGGAAAGAAGCTGACGCCTCCGAGAAGAACCACCGTAGCTCCTTATGCGCAGGGCTGGAAGCAGATGGTTTATTCTCCAAACCGCTGTCTCTATCCAATGAAGAGAGTGGACTTTGATCCAAACGGCGACCGTCATTACGAAAACCGTGGCGTTTCCGGTTATGAGCGCATCAGCTGGGATGAAGCTTTGGACATTGTTTCCAAAGAAATGATTCGTATCCGTAAAACTTACGGACCAGGAACAATTTTCGCATCTACCGGATCTCATCATAACTGGGGCAGCATTGGATATTACTTATCCTGTGCAAAGAGATTCTTCAACTGTATTGGTGCAACCATGTGCATGCACAACCCGGACAGCTGGGAAGGCTGGGCATGGGGCGGCCAGCATCACTTCGGCGGCAGCGCACGTAACGGTGGAACAGAGCCTTATGGAACCGTAGAAGACTGCTTAAAGAATTCCGAATTTATCGTATTCTGGTCCTCAGACCCAGAATCCACCTCCGGAAACTATGCAGGACAGGAAGGAACCATTCGCAGGGAATGGATCAACAAACTGGGAATTCCTGTTGTTCATATTGACCCTTATCAGAATTCAACTGCTGCTTTCGTTCGTGGCCGTTGGATTTGTCCGCGTCCGGCAACGGATTCCGCTTTAGGCATTGCCATTGCCAATGTATGGATGCATGAAGGACTTTACGATAAAGACTATGTAAAAAAGAGAACCTTCGGTTTTGAAAAATGGGAAGAATACGTTTTAGGAAAGACCGATGGAATCGATAAAACTCCGGAGTGGCAGGAAGATATTACCGG
>JAZUGA010000051.1:0-3502 GCA_045640945.1 Lachnospiraceae bacterium
AGCTGTGGAATTGATGAAGTCCCAGCGACCTTGGAAGACAGCATGGAGATTCCGGAAAACGGAATCATATCCGAATCTGTTTTCCAGGCATTAAAAGATGAAAACAAGGTCATTGTTTTTAAGGGAAAAAGCAACGAAATCAAATATGAATGGACGGTATTCGGAAAAGATATTGAAGAGCCAAAAGATACAAATCTGGCAATAGAGATTTTAGAAGATAAAGTAGATAGCTTAAGTTTTAAACTCTCTTCCGAGGAGGATTTGAATTTTGGTGCAACCTTAGCCATTCACTCTGTAAATCTTTGGACCGCTGAGAATGCACAATTATTCTTTGCAGACCAGACCGATAAGGAGGCAGTTGCAAACGTATCCATTACCGGAGAAAAGTCTTCTGTTCTGAATATGGCAGTTCAAAAAAAAGGAACCTATAAGGTTCTGCCGCTGAAACAACAATCGGAAACAAAAAAAGACGAAACATCGAATTCGACAGATGCAAAAACAGGAAATGCTACGGATGAATCCGGCAGAGCGCTTTCTGATGGAACCCAGACTGGACAGGACTCCTATCTTACGGATCCTGTCCCAGAGGGAAAACCTCTTCCGGTAGAACCAACTGAGAAAGAAAAAGAAACTTCTGTTGAGAAACCTCAAACGGAGGCACCTCCGGTAGCTCACTATTGCACCATTTCCATTGAATGCTCCACCATTTTGAACAATCTGGATTGGTTGGAGCCTTCCAAATTGGATTGTGTTCCGGGAGATGGATATATCTTGTATCCGGTAACCGTAGAGTTTTATGATGGCGAATCCGTATTCGATGTTTTACAGAGAACTTGTAATTATTATGGCATTCACATGGAGGCTTCCTGGACACCAATGTATAACAGTGCTTATGTGGAAGGCATTGGAAATCTGTATGAGTTTGATTGTGGTTCCGGCTCTGGCTGGATGTACCGCGTAAACTGGTGGTATCCAAATTATGGATGTTCCAGATATCAGCTGGCAGATGGAGATTACATTGAGTGGAGATACACCTGTGATTTAGGTGCGGACGTAGGCGGCGGTTACGCTGTTGGAAATTAGGAGACTCTTTTATGGCCAATAAAGATGCATTCGGAAGTTATCATCCGGTGATTAACTTCCTGTACTTTGGCATTTTACTTGCCTTCTCCATGTTATCGATGCAACCCGTATGTTTGGTGGTGTCGGTAGCATGCGCCATAGTGTACTATATAATGCTGAAAGGAGCAAAAGCGATAAAGCTTTTGCTCCGTGGCATGTTACCCGTTTTTTTATTAACGGTAATTATTAACCCTGCTTTTTCTCATGAAGGGTCGACAATTCTTTGTTATTTGCCAACAGGCAATCCGCTGACGTTGGAAAGCATTATCTATGGAATCTTTGCCGGAATGATGATGGTCAGTATTTTGCTTTGGTTTGCCTGCTTTTCGGAAATTGTAACATCCGATAAATTCGTTTATCTCTTTGGCAGGATTATTCCAGCCTTATCTTTAATCTTATCTATGACTTTAAGGTTTGTTCCCCGGTTTAAAGAGCAGTTTGATGTGGTACGGGATGTCCAAAAAACATTGGGCAGAGATACTTCCACAGGGCCGATGCTAAAACGAATCCGCAATGCCATTACTTGTTTTTCTATCGTTATTACCTGGAGTCTGGAAAATGCGATCGAAACTGCGGATAGTATGAAAAGCCGAGGTTATGGATCCAAACACCGGACGGCTTATTCCATCTATCGGTGGGAAGAGAGAGATAAAGGCGTTTTGGCATTTCTACTTTTTTGCGGTCTGTTTTTGTTGGCAGGAGGACTCTCAAACAATTTGTTTTGGAGATATTTTCCAACCGTTCGAGGTGTTTTAACAAAACCAATCACGCTTGCTTTAGAGCTGACCTTTTCTTTACTCTGCGCATTACCAATCTACTTAGACAGAAGGGAATCAAAACAATGGAACTCTTTAACATCGAAAATCTGACCTTTTCCTATCCGGAGCAGGAGAAAGCCGCTATTCAAGATATCAATCTGGTAATTGAGAAAGGCGATTTTTTCGTGCTCTGCGGACATTCTGGTTGTGGAAAATCAACGTTCCTCAGACAGCTGAAGCCGGCCATTGCTCCTCACGGAACCTTATCCGGTGACATTTTCTTTAAAGGAACCAAGATTCGGGAACTGGATACAGAAACGGCTGTATCAAAAATCGGATTTGTTATGCAGTCTCCGGAATCCCAGGTGGTGACAGACAAAGTATGGCATGAACTGGCTTTTGGATTAGAAAGTCTTGGATATGATACGCCGACCATCCGTCGTCGTTGTGCAGAAATGGCTGCTTTTTTCGGTATTGAAAATTGGTATTACAAAAAAGTATCCGAATTATCCGGAGGACAAAAACAGCTGTTATGTCTGGCCTCGGTTATGACCATGCAGCCGGAAATCTTGATCTTAGATGAACCTACGGCTCAGCTGGACCCGATTGCCGCTTCCGAGTTTTTAGGAACTTTGGGAAAAATTAACCGGGAATTGGGCACTACCATTCTTCTTTCGGAGCATCGTCTGGAAGAAGCATTAGCTCTTGCAAATAAAGCAGCGGTTATTGAAAACGGTAAAATATTATGCACTGGTTCCGTAAATGAAATTGGTTTGTATTTGAAAAATCATGAGAATTCTATGTTTTCTGCTATGCCATGCGCCATGCGTACCTGGGGTAGTGTAGATTCAGAACTTTCCTGTCCAATTACGGTAAATGAAGGCAGACTGTTCCTAAATGAATATGTGAAAGACCATACCATCCAGCCGTTAGAAGAAAAGAAAAAAATGGTTTCTACTGGAGAAGAAAAAATCCATGTGGAAGAGACCTGGTTCCGTTATGAAAAAAATCTTCCGGATGTGGTAAAAGGTCTGGAGCTGACTGCCAAAGCTGGGGAACTCTTTTGTATTTTAGGCGGTAATGGAAGCGGAAAAACCACTACATTGAAATTGTTGGGTGGTTTGCAAAAGCCTTACCGTGGAGATATCCGTTTGACGGGAAGAGTGGGAATGTTGCCACAAAATCCCCAGACGGTTTTTTTGAAAAAAACAGTCATTGAAGACCTGGAAGATACACTAAAACAAATGGGAATTCCTTCCAAACAATATCAACAGGAAATAGAAAAAGTTGCCGGTTTATGTCAGATTTCCAGTTTATTGTCCAGACATCCTTATGATTTGTCTGGTGGAGAACAGCAGCGGGCGGCTTTAGCGAAAATATTATTGCTGGCCCCAGATATTTTATTGTTGGATGAACCGACCAAAGGTTTGGATGTGCCTTTTAAAGAAACTATGGCCGGGATTTTACAGAAACTGAAAAACAGTGGAGTCTGCATTATTATGGTCAGCCATGATATTGAATTTTGTGCAGCTTATGCAGATCGTTGCGGACTGTTCTTTGATGGTCATTTAGTTACGGTATCGGAACCAAGAACTTTTTTTGCAGGCAACAGTTTCTATACG
>JAZUGA010000052.1:0-2022 GCA_045640945.1 Lachnospiraceae bacterium
GCTGGCTTTTTGCAGAATTCCGGAAATACGGCCTACCATCGCTCCATTCCGGTACGCATTAAAATAAACAGCTTCCGACGTATCATAATACACATAATCTGCATTGAAAATTTTCTTCTCATCCATATAAAGCGGTGGCACAAAATTTGGACAATCCCGGTACAGCTCTATTGGAAAGTTTAAGAAATCCTTTTGTTCCTTTTTGGATTTCGCCTCTTTAATTTCAACCATAAATGTTTAATCTAACTTGCTTCCGTTCTTTTTCATTTTTCCAACCTTTATGTATCAAATAAAATGCAAATATTCTGTCTCGTAAAATCAGTTAGGGACTATTATAACCTAGATAATAAAAAAGTGCGACTATGTTTTATTTCACGCCGGCGTATCCGGTTTTCGTAACGATGCTCTGTCCTTCCTCTGACAGAATAAAATCAATCATTTGCTGAACATAGGGATTCGTTTCGTCTTCTCTGGTAATCAGACATACATCGGTGGTCAACGGATAGGTGCCGTTTTCAATATTTTCCAAGGACGGATAAACTCCGTCAATGGACAGCATTTTTACGCCCTTCTCCTGCACCAGCTCCTCCAGGAAATAGCGGAAGGAATAGCCTATGGCGCCCTCTTCGTTGGCGTATTGGGCTACCTGTCGGATGACGCCGTCCATAGCGTTCACCATTTCGTAGGTTTCCGGTTCTTTTAAGGACACATCGTCCATGAAATATTCCATCATGGTCTGAGAGCCGGAATTCTTCGGTCGTTGGAAGGCCCGGATGTTCTGGTTTTCGCCGCCTAACTCTTTCCAGTTGGTAATGTCGCCGTGGTAGATGGCCTTCACTTGCTCTGAGGTCAGATTCTCCACTGGATTATCCGCCTCCACAAAAAATACAAAGGCTTCCTGGCCGATTGGCGTAATTTTTAATGCGATGCCGTCTTCTTCGGCATCTTCTAATTGGGACGGAGAAGGCTTGGCGCCAAAGAACATATCGATTCCATCGTCGGATAGTTCTGAGTCCATTCCGCCCCAAAGCAAACGGGAAAAGCCTCGGGATGTGTTGGTAAAGGAAACGATTTTCCCGTTGCAGTTCGGATTATTGGTCTCTTTCAACCATTGCTCCTCTATTTTGTCAATGTCCTTGTACACGGCTTTTGCGAAGGCTGCGTACAAAGGATAGCAAGCCTCGGCGCCGTCTAACACCGGCATATCTTCTTCTTTTTCAATTACGAGAGAGGCTGGGGAATCCAGCGTAACCAGTTTGGAGTTTTCGCTATAGACCATATAATCCGTAAAGTCCGTGCTGGAATAACCGTGCATGTAATCAAATCCATGGCCTGCATATTTTGCAGCCGGTCGGTTAACGTATAAAAAGGTGCAAGCGATTAGGCAGGCTGCTGCCAGAGTAATCGGCACCCAGATTTTCTTTATTTTTACTTTTCCAAGAAGGGAAGTAAGTACGAAGGCCGTCAGATAGGTCAGAAAAGCGATGAGATAGACGAACCAACTCTGGCCCATAAGCATTGGCACCAGCATAATCGGCGCGAAGGGAAGAATGAACCAGAAAAAATTAGCCATAAGGGAGCCTTCCACGCTGCCGGACGCAATGATCATAAAAATGGTAAAACAGCCAACCAAAATCAGGGCGATGAGGCCATTGGTCTTCGCCGCAAATTTCAGGTCCATTTTTTTCCGGAATAAAATATAGCCAAGGGCTGTCAGCCCCGGCACAAGAAGTATATTAACAATCGTCAGTCCGCAAAAATCTAAGATCAATCCCGGCACGCTTGCCGCAAAAGGGATTCCTGCGTAAAACAGTAAAATCTTTAAGAATTTTTTCATATAAATTTAAGGGTTATTGTCCCACTTTCTCCAGCTTAAAGCTGCGGTCAAAAATGGTGATTTCAGATGCACCGGTAAGGTCGTAAATGGCTTCTCCAATAATACCATTCCGTGGCGTTGCGTAAACGTGGCAAAGCGACTCTCCCAGAATCTCGCTTTGTTCATACGCAGAAGCACTTAATTCA
>JAZUGA010000053.1:0-5370 GCA_045640945.1 Lachnospiraceae bacterium
TATGGAGAGAAATATGCCTTAAAGGTCGTCGTATCAAACTTTCTCGGCTTTTCAATCAATACCATGTGCTCAATGGCTTTCTTTTTGGATCTGGCTGCCGTAACTTTTGTGGGCGTATTTTTCCATTTTTCAATCCACTCATTAAGGCGTTTGATTTCTGCCTGCTGAGCTTCATAATCTTTTTCCTGCTTTGCCAGGGCTTCTTCTTTCTGCCGTACAAAGGCAGAATAATTGCCTGCATAGCGGGTAATGTGATGATATTCGATTTCATAAGTAACCGTAGTCACCCGGTCCAGGAAGGCCCGGTCATGGGATACGATTACTACTGCGTTTTTATAGTTTTTCAGATATCCCTCCAGCCATTCGATGGTTGGCAGATCCAGATGGTTGGTAGGCTCATCCAGAAGCAGAATATCCGGCTTGCTTAACAGTAATTTTATGAAAGCAATCTTTGTCTGCTGGCCGCCGGAAAAAGTTCCGATTGGCCGTTTTAAATCCTCTAAAGGAAAGCCGAACTTCTGGAACATGATTTCCATTTCCCGCTCGCAGGAGTCGCCCTCTAAGGCCTCATTCTTTTTCTGAAGATTGCTGTATTCATTTAACAGACGGGAACTGTCGTCGCCGGCAAATTCCAGACTCTGCTCAATTTCCGTCATCCGTCGGCGCACTTCGAAAATCTCAGAGAAAACTTTTTTGATTTCATCCTCTACCAGTATTTCCGTATCCGGAAAGCTGATCTGTTTTAAGAAACCGATGGACTGTTTTCCCTGCATCACAATACCGCAGCTTTCATCGCTGCTGATATTGCTCATTTCGATGTCGCCGGCAATCAGCTTCAGCAAAGTAGTCTTGCCGCAGCCGTTCCGTCCCACAACGGCGATTTTTTCGCGGTCATGGATTTCAAAATTCGTATCTTCAATTATGGTCTCTGCGCCGTATTGCACCAGCGCATGTCGGATCTGATATCTCATTCAAGTTATGCTTTCTTTGTTCTTTTCTTTTTCAGTTTAATTGCAAGATACAGGCAATAGAAACCTAAAATATACATAAGGCCGAAATGTACAATAACATCTAACGGCATAGTTGCCAATCTTTCCAGGGCCAAAGCCGGAGAAATAGCGGAAATAAATACAGTATAAGTACTTCCCAGATAAAATACTGCCGCTGCCAGAATCGTGTTTACAACAAGGAATACGATTACATACACAATGTCTGCGGTCAGATGGTTGTCATAAACGCCGAAAATGTACAGCGTAATCTGAATGACCAGAGCTAACGGTAACAGCAGGGAAATGTAGAACGGGAAGGTCAGGTACAAGGTGCTTGTCTGTACATAAACCACCGACCACATTAAAGCGCCGAACCGGTTCAGGGTCAGGAAAATAACCAGAACGCAGGCGATCGTATAAAGGACATAACCAAAATCGATTCTTCTCTTCGCCGTATCTTCTTCCATGTTTTTGCATTTTCCACGGACAATAATCGCTAACACGAAAAGGGCCGCATGAACGATCAGGCTTAAGATAACATATCCAGGGAACGGATACGGTTTTACAAAAGAATGATAGATCATAACGCCGGTAAGGATGGCGGTAATAAATCCGAGAATGGAAAATACCATAAGAATCACGGAATAAGTCATGGTCATTTTCTTTTTATGCTGGCTTCTTCCGAAATAACGGATGCAGTATAAAACCGCCAGAACAAAATCCCAGGAGAAAATAAATCCCGGAAGGCTGGCAATAAAGTTCACATCATGAACGCCGTAGGCCATGTTGGCAACATCGCTCATAATAAAATTTGATACATAAAAAGTCACAAAAGATCCTACCAGGAGCAACAGAACTAAAATAGAAATGGCTTTCCCTCTCTTCATTTTACTCTACCTCCTCATAAGAATGGAATAACTGCTCAAAGTCTAAGGAGCCGTCTGGATGGATGGTAATCACATGGCCTCCTAAAACCGACGGGTCATAATAAATACGGTCCGTAGAAGTTACGCCGTAGCATAAATAAACGCCTTTATATTTCACGCGGAAATTATTGAGATGATCATGACCTACAACGATGGCCTTGGTGGAATCCATCTCCAATACCTTATCAAAGAAGCCAGTATTGATATCCGGGCAGCATACCTTTTCTCTCTTTTCGCCGAATTCAAAAGCGGCATCCGGATTGCCTGTCTGTGCAGCTTCCCATGCGTCGTCAAATTCCGGAACCGGAATATGGAAGAAGCAGATGGATGGAACGGTCTGTCCGCCGTTCTGTGCAGTAGTGTAATTTACCAGATCTTCATACCACCCAATCTGGTCCTTCTTCATGTAATCGTAGCCAATATATTCGCCGTAGTTGTAACGGTTGCTGTCCATAAGGATCAGCTGGGAGCTTACCTTTCCGCCGGACATCAGATTGATTGCAAAGTTTGCATCTCCGTATACATCATCATTTTGAAGGTCTTTAAATACGCAGTTGGAACCGTAGTTGTTCAGATAATCGGTCAGCCAGTCTACGGAGAAATAGCACTGCTCATCATGGTTTCCAAAAGTAACGGTCCATGGAATTCCATAGCTGTCAAAAAAAGCAAATAATTCCTTCGCTGTGGCCTTATCTGCAAAAGTAAATAAATCACCGGTGGTTAAGATCAGGTCCGGATCCGCATCCCGGATAATTACATCCAGAAAATCATACTGATACTGACGGTCGTCTTTGTTGCCAACATGAATATCGGTCAGCTGAAGGACTTTGAAATCATCTTTGTAGTCCAGTTCCAGAGTATAATCGGAAATGTCATAATGCTCCGGTTTCGGTCCGCAGCCAGTCAGGAAAACGGCCAGCAGAACAACGCACAGGACTGCTCCTGCCAGTTTCTTAAGTTTCATTTTATTTATCTCCCTTCTCACAGCCCGGACAATAAGCCTTTAAAAAACATTCTGCGCATTTCGGGCTTCTGGCCGTACAGATACTTCTGCCATGGGCAATAATCTGGATGTTCCATAAAATCCAGTGTTCCTTTGGCAGACATTTTTCCAGATCATGTTCCACTTTTATCGGGTCTTCGTTCTTCGTAAGTCCCAGCTTTCTGGAAATACGGCCTACATGGGTATCTACCACAATACTTGGAATATCATAAATATTTCCACGGATTACATTGGCGGTTTTTCTTCCCACGCCAGGAAGCTTCGTCAGCACGTCAATGTCCGACGGAATCTCGCCCTTATGCTCCTCTACCAGTTTTTTTGCACAGGCAATAATGTTCTTTGCCTTGTTATGGTAAAAGCCGGTGGAATGGATATCCCCTTCCAGCTCCTTCTGGTCGGCATCCGCAAAAGCCTGAAGATCTGGATATTTTTTAAATAAATCCCTGGTAACAATATTCACTCTCGCGTCGGTGCACTGGGCCGAAAGAATGGTAGCAATTAAAAGCTGCCAAGGAGTTTCGTATTCCAGCCAGCACTTTTTCTGGACGCTGTAATATTCATCCAGGAGTTCTAATATTTTTGCAATTCTTTCCTGTTTTTTCATGTCGATTCAATGATGCCGCCGCCTACGACTACGTCGCCTGCGTACATTACCAGGGACTGACCTGGAGCCGGAGCTCTTACAGCCTCGTCAAACTGAACTACTAATTTATCATCTACCAGAAGAGCCGTCGCCATGGTCTCTGTCTGGGAATATCTTACTTTAGCGCTGACACGGACCGGAACATTGATACTGTCCATGCAGACCAGATTAACATTTCCTGCTACTACGTTTTTCTTAAAAAGTCCCTCGTTATCGCAAAGCATGACCTGATTGGTCTGAGGAATTTTCGCACATACATACATCGGCGCCGGAAGGCTTAAGCCTAAACCCTTTCTCTGACCGATGGTGTAATGAACCAGACCTTTATGCCGGCCTAAAACTTTACCGGAACGGTCAACAAAATCTCCCGGTGTAAAAGCCGGACCCGTTTTATCTTCTTCGTTTTTCTCAATAAAAGCTGCGTAGTCTCCATCCGGAATAAAGCAGATATCCTGGCTTTCTTTCGCCCCTGCGTTTACAAAGCCAGCCTCTGAAGCCATCTGACGGATTTCCTCTTTTGTATAATCTCCTAAAGGCATAATGATCCGTGCCAGCTGTTCCTGGGTCAGCTGATACAGAACGTAGCTCTGGTCCTTCGTAACATCTTTTCCCTTTCGGATTACGAAACGGCCGTTGTCCGTCATTTCTACTTTTGCGTAATGGCCGCTGGCTACAAAATCAAAGCCCTCTTCTTCCGCATAATTCAAAAGCAGCTGGAACTTGCAGTTCTTGTTGCAGTAAATACATGGGTTCGGCGTAATGCATTTCTTATAGGAATCGGTAAAATTCTTCACAACCGTATTCTTAAAATATTCTCTTTCATCCAGAACAATATGTTCGATGCCTAATTGGGCCGCAACTTCCTTCGCCTGACGGATTTCTTCCGTCTCTGCGTCATGGAGAAGAAGAGTGGCTCCCACCACCTCATTTTCCATATTTTTCAGTATCATTGCTGCTACGGTGGAATCTACGCCGCCGCTCATGGCCATTAAAATCTTACTCATTGGTTTCTTCTTCCTGGCGGATAATACCGCTCATTTTTGCAAAAAATTGAATTAATGTATTCTGAACTTCCTCCATAGAATGAGGAATGTTTTTCGGCCGATATACGAAGTACGGCTGGGAATCTGCAACAAACTTCAGAATATTATTATGAAGTCCTACGCCCTTGCCTTCGTTGATTTCGCTGAGGAAACCATGAAGCTTATAGGTGTCGATCGGCGCTGTCTTCAGCATGCTGATCTTGTACTCTTTCCGGTCTCCGGAAATTTCCGTAATGTAGACTTCATGAGCCTTGGCCTTCATTACCGCTACGCTTAAAAGATTTTCCGTAACCTGCGGAATCTCGCCGAAGCGGTCCATCAGCTCTGCACGGATGTCTTCCAGATCTTCTTCGTTAACGATAGCGGAAATCTTCTTATACATGTTCAGCTTCTCGTATTCATTCTTGATGTAATCGGAAGGAATGTAGCCATCGATGTCCAAATCCACGGTGGTCTCAAAGTCTCCCAATATATGCTCGCCCTTTAAGAGTGCTACCGCTTCATTTAAGAGCTTACAGTAAAGCTCGTAGCCTACGGCTTCCATATGGCCAGACTGCTCTGCACCTAAAACATTGCCGGCGCCACGGATTTCCAGATCTCGCATGGCAATCTTCAGACCACTGCCTAAATCGGAGAACTCACGGATGGCCTTCAGACGGTTTTCTGCAACTTCCCGTAAAATTTTATCCCTGCGGTACATTAAGAAAGCATAAGCTGTACGATTGGCTCTTCCCACACGGCCTCGCAGCTGATACAGCTGAGACAG
>JAZUGA010000054.1:0-21022 GCA_045640945.1 Lachnospiraceae bacterium
GCCGGGAGGCAAATTCTAATGAAACAGTTTGCAATCGTAATCGACCTGGACAGATGTATCGGCTGCCGCGCCGGCTGTCAGGTTGCATGTAAAATGGAAAATGATATCGGACTGGGCAAGAGCCGCAGCGTCCTTCATACAATCACTTACGGTAAATATCCGGATCAGCACATGTACTACATTCCGGTAATGTGCCAGCAGTGTGAGGACCCTGCCTGCGTGAATGTATGCCCGACCGGTGCATGTTATAAGAGCGATGAAGACGGCGTTATTTATATTGATCAGGAAGCTTGCATCGGCTGCCAGAGCTGTATGAAAGCTTGCCCTTATGACGCCGAAAACTTCAACAAAGACCTGCGGGTTATGGACAAATGTATTATCTGCGGCCAGTTAAGAGAAAAAGGCGAGAATCCGGCATGCGTAAAATTATGCCCGGGCAACGCTATTTACTTTGGTGATGTAAACGATCCGGAAAGCGAAGTTTCTAAACTTCTCGCTGCAAACGAAGGACATGTTTACAGCCTGAACAATGAGGCAGGAACCAATCCATCCGGCAGATTTATCTTAAGAAAAGATGAATGGATTGATCCGTTCAAGAAATAAAAAGGAATCCGACATGAATAATTTATCAAAAAACGATGAAAATAGAACCCGCATGTACCGCTTGCTGGGAAAGCTTTATCTGATCGAAGTAGATGAGAAAAGTCTGGCTGCTTTTAAGGGAATGAGTTTTCCGGAAATTACCGGAAAAAGCTCCGCAGAGCTGGACCTGAAAGAAGGCTATGCCCTGATTGCAAAGTACTTTGCAGAAAATACTCTGTCCGATGAAGCTGCATTAGAAGAGCTGGCAGCAGATTATGCCAAGACCTTCCTCTCTGCCGGCGACCAGTCCGGCCAGAGCGCTTTCCCATATGAGTCTGTTTACAAGAACATGGCTCATCAGATTTACGGCGAAAGCACGGCAGAAGCAGAAAAACTTTACGCCGCAAAGGGACTGAAGCTTAAGGAAGATATGTTCAAGGTGATGGAAGATCATCTGGGAGCAGAGCTGGAATTTATGGCGAAGCTTATCGAAAATGGCGATGAGGCAGAGCAGAAAGCTTTCTTAAAAAATCATCTGCTGAACTGGGTAAGTTCCTTTACCGCAGATGTAGTGAAATATGCGTCCACCGATTTTTATAAAGGCTGGGCGAAAGTAACCAACGGACTGCTTGGATTGGAAAGGGAGAATTATGGCTTATAAAATTTCAACAGAAAAAATGGATGAGATCTTAAAAGGCCTTTCCGGTCAGTACAAGGTATTTGGACCGAAGTGGGACAGACCTCATAAAAACGTAAGATTTGCGCAGCTGAAATCCATCAGCGAAATCGTTATGGACCGCCAGAGCAATTTCTCTGTAAAGGAAGTGTTCTATCCAATCTCCCAGGTAATGTTTTATTTCAAGGGAGAGGAAGTAGAGCCTGCGGAAGTAGCAGACGAGAGGGACATTCTTATTTTTGCCCGTGCCTGCGACATTAATTCCATTCAGAGACTGGACAAAATCTTTTTAGATAATGGCGAGAACAACAGCGATTATTTCTATGCACGCCTTCGTAAGAAAGTAAAATTTGCTCTTATTGAATGCGGTGGCTTTGAGAACTGCTTCTGTGTTTCTACCGGCAGCAATGAAACGGATGACTACGCTTTTGCAGTAAAAATTGCAGAGGATATTCTTGTAGACGCAAAGGACGAAACTTTCGCCGGACTGTTTGAAAAAGCAGGCGAGGCAGCAGAATACAAACCGGAATTCGTAAAAGAAAATGGGAAGAAAGTAAATGTTCCGGAAATCAAAAAGGAAAAACTGAAAGCGGTCAGCGAACTGGAATATTGGAAGAAATTCGACGACAAATGCATCGGCTGCGGCGGCTGCAATACCGTATGTGGAACCTGCAGCTGCTTTGATACCGTAGACGTTGTTTATACCGAAGGAAGCTCCGACGGTGAAAGAAAGAGAGTATGGTCTTCCTGTATGTTAGATTCCTTTACGGAGACCGCAGGTGGCGCGAAATCCAGAGCTACCCGTGGTGCAAACATGCGCTTTAAAGTATTCCATAAGTTCTACGATTTCAAATCCAGATTCGGAACGGACTGGAATATGTGCGTAGGCTGCGGAAGATGCGAAATGCGTTGCCCACAGGAGATTTCCTTTATTGATACCGTAAACGAATTAGCAGAAGAATGTAAGAACATTTAACAAAGCAGTGGAAAGAGCTGCGGCGTGAATAGATTTTTCATAGCAGAAATTTTCAGAAAGTAATAATAGGTGACGAAGTGACTGAACAGGAAAAATTTGAGAATATGATCGATAGAATGAAACCGGAACCTCACCGAATCCTGGAGGTTGTAAGACAGACCGTAGCCGAGTCTACCTTCCGGGTTGCCTATGATGGCGAGACAAAGGACGGACAGTTCTTCATGCTGTCTATCCCAAAGGTTGGCGAAGCTCCTATTTCGGTCAGCGGCAAAGGCGACGGCTTTGTAGAATTTACCATCCGTAAGGTTGGACGTTTAACCGAAGGCGTATTCAATCTTCAGCAAGGCAGCACCCTTTTCATGAGAGGACCTTACGGAAATCCATGGCCGGTAAAAGATTTTGAGAACAAGCCTCTGGTAGTAATCTGCGGCGGAACTGGTATGGCTCCGGTTAAGACTTTATTAGAGCATTTTTATAACAATCCAGAAATCGCAAAAGATGTATATCTGATCGCTGGATTCCGGGATGCAGACTGCGCACTGTTTAACGAAGAACGTGCAAAATTTGCTGAAAAATTCCATGCAATCTACACACTGGATACCGGTGCGGCTGAAGGCTTTGAAGGCGGTCTGGTAACCGAGCACATCAGCAAGATTCCATTTGCAGAGCTGGGCGACTATAACGTAGTAATCGTAGGCCCTCCGGTAATGATGCGTTTTGCTGGTGCGGAGTGCGTAAAATGCGGAGTTCCAGAAGAAAAAATCTGGGTATCTTTTGAAAGAAAGATGAGCTGCGCAGTAGGAAAATGTGGCCATTGCAAGATTAACGAGACTTATGTCTGCTTGGAAGGCCCGGTATTTAACTATACAAAAGCTTCAAAATTATTTGATTAAAATAGTTCCTGCCGGCCTTAATAAGGAGGCAGGAATTTCTAAAAGCGCGATAAATGGCAGATATGGAAGAAATCACAAATGTAATATTGGTAGGATTGGAACTGGATTCCTCCGAGGACTTTGATCATAGCATGGAAGAAATGCTGAGTCTGATCGAAGCCTGCAACATGGAAATCGTAGATGTAATCCGCCAGAAACTGCCTCACCCGGAAGCGGGAACCTATTTAGGCCGGGGCAAAGTAGAAGAATTAAAAGCAGCTGTTCAGGAAACAGCTGCTTCTTACTGCATTTTTGAGGACAACTTAAGCCCGGCCCAGTTGAAGAACCTGCAGAACATTGTGGGATGTGAAATCTGGGACCGTACTACTTTAATTCTGGAGATTTTCTCCCGTCGTGCGAAGACCCGGGAAGCCCGGCTCCAGGTAGAATCTGCTTACTTGCAGTATATGCTGCCGCGTCTTTCTGGTATGTGGCAGCACTTAGGCCGTCAGGGCGGTGGCGGCGGAAGCCGTGCCAATAAAGGCGTGGGCGAAACCCAGCTGGAACTGGATCGTCGCCAGATCAACCAGAGACTGGCGGAATTGCGAAGGGAACTGGATGTAATTTCCCGGACTCGAAGCGTACAGAGAGCGGGCCGAAAGAAAGGAACCTTTCCAAGTGTCGCTTTGGTCGGTTACACCAATGCCGGAAAATCTACAATTATGAATAAAATGCTGGCCATGAGTGGCGGCGAAGAGGAAAAGAAGGTTTTCCAGAAGGACATGCTTTTCGCGACCCTGGACACTTCCATCCGTAGAATCCATACGGAAAGCAACAAGGACTTTCTTTTATCGGACACCGTAGGATTTATTGAAAATCTGCCTCATTCCCTGATTAAAGCTTTCCGTTCCACTTTGGAAGAGGCGGCTCAGGCAGATTTAATTCTGGTAGTACTGGACGTATCGGACCCATATTACCGTCAGCATAAAAAAGTAACGGAAGATACCTTAAAGGAGCTGTCTGCGGACACCATCCCACGCATCTATGTTATGAACAAGGCGGATCTGGTAGAAGATGTTGCGGACACCATTCCGAAAATAAAAGGCGATGAAATCTGGATTTCCGCAGAAGAGGAAATCGGACTGACCGAGCTGGTAGACATGATTTTGAATTCCGTTTACTCCGGCAGCAAGACCTTAGATTTACTGATTCCGTTTAAAAGGGGAGACTTGCTGAACGTCCTTCATAATCAGGCTCACATTTTGTCGGAAGAGTATGTGGCAGAAGGCACGAAGGTTACGGCAGAATGTCCGGCCCGGCTCCTGGGAGAAGTAAGCGCCTATGTTTTAGGAGGATTACCGGAACCGTCAGAAGAACTGGAAGAATGGGAAAAATAGCGCAAAGCCGTGGGGAAAATATAACGTAACGCGGGACGCGGGAATAACATAAAAGGAAACCATGACAAATTTACAGAAACAATTATTTGAATTACAAGATAAAGAATACGCCCAGTTTCAAAGTAAACTGACGCCGGGCGTTGACCCTTCTCTTTTTATCGGCGTAAGGGTGCCGGTGCTTCGAAACTTCGCGAAAGAATATATGAAAAATCCGAAGCAGGAACAGTTCCGGAAAAGCCTTCCGCATAAATACTATGACGAGAACATGCTTCACGGACTGCTGATTTCCCAGATGAAGGATTATGAGGAATGCGTAGAGGCTGTGGATGCCTTCCTGCCTTATATTGATAACTGGGCGGTCTGCGATATTATGTCTCCGAAAGTGTTTAAAAAGAACCGGGACAAGCTGATTGAAAAGATTCCGGAATGGATAGCGAGTGACCATACCTATACCTGCCGGTTTGGCATGGAAATGCTCATGAGCTTTTTCCTGGACGATGCTTTTCAAGCGGAATATCTGGAAATGCCGGCGGCAGTAAGGAGCGAAGAGTACTATGTAAACATGATGACCGCATGGTTCTTTGCTACGGCGCTGACGAAGCAGTGGGACGCAGCCCTTCCGTATATTACGGAGGGACGGCTGGACACCTGGACTCATAACAAGACCATCCAGAAAGCCTGCGAAAGCTACCGAATTACTCCGGAGCAGAAAGAATTTTTACGAAAACTGAAAAAAGGACGCGACGCAAAATGAGCGAAGCTGTAACTACATCAAATAAAAATGACCTTACCCAAGGTCCCATTCTGAAAAAATTATTTATATATTTTCTGCCTATCGCTGCGGGAGCTTTGTTCCAGCAGCTTTATAGCGCAATCGACGCCATCGTTGTAGGACGGTTCGTTGGAACGGAGGCTTTGGCCGCTGTAGGCGGAAGCCCTTCCATCCTGATCGGACTGATTCTGGGATTTTTCATTTCCCTTTCCGGTGGCTGCAGCGTAATCATTGCCCAGTTCTTCGGAGCAAGAGATGAAAAGAAAGTAAAAATGTCTGTCAGCACTTCCCTGATTTTCTGTCTGGTTGTTGGCGCTGTGCTGACTGTTGTTGTATGCGCTTTTGCACCGGGCATTTTAAGACTTCTGAAAACTCCGGCAGATACTTTGGAAGGGGCCATTACTTATACCAGAATTTATTTTGCAGGCAGCATTTTCATGCTCCTGTTTAACATGGCTTCCAGTATTTTAAGAGCCGTTGGCGATTCCCGGAGGCCTTTTATTTATCTGATTATCAGCTGCGCCGTGAACATTGTGCTGGATCTGTTCTTCGTCATTGTACTGAATTTAGGTGTAGCCGGCGTTGCATGGGCGACCACCGTTGCCCAGGCCATCAGCTGTATTCTGAACCTGATCAACCTGTGCCGAAGAAAAGAATATTACCGGCTCCGGCTGACGGAACTGACCATGAACTTTACGATTCTGAAAAAGATGATGGGAATCGGCATTCCTTCTGGCGTTCAGTCCGCCATGTACGGGATTTCCAACATGCTTCTTCAGATTGGCGTAAACAGTCTGGGAACGGTTGTTGTTGCCAGCTGGTCCATGTCCGGAAAACTGGACGGAGTCTATTGGTCTTTGATCAATTCCTTCGGCGTAGCAATCATGAACTTTGTTGCCCAGAACTATGGTGCCGGAAAGAATGAGCGTATCCGGGAATGCACGAAAGTCAGCCTGATTTATTCTCTGGTGGGGACGGCCTTTTTAAGCATCGTGCTGCTTCTGGCAGCGAAGCCATTGCTGCATATTTTCACCACGGACCTGGCGGTTGTGGATACGACTTATAAAGTCATCTGGTATTTTGTACCGACGTATGTGACCTGGACCGTTATCGAAGTCCTTTCCGGTATTTTAAGGGGCAAGGGCGACGCCATCAAACCAACTGCAATCGTAGCAGGCGGCGTGTGCGTGTTAAGAATCATCTGGATCTTTACGGTATTCCATTTCGTACCGACCCTGTTTGTTTTAAGTATCGCTTATCCGGTTTCCTGGCTGGTAACGGATGTGCTGCTGCTCATTTATTATTTCCGCAGCGCCAAAAAGGAGCGGCAGACCCTACTGACGGAATCATAAAAACACATAGAATTACGGACAACTTTTGGAGGAATTTATGAAATTTATTTCGTGGAATGTTAACGGACTGAGAGCCTGCATGGGCAAAGGATTTATGGATTTTTTTAAAGAAATCGATGCAGATATTTTCTGTCTGCAGGAGACGAAAATGCAGGAAGGCCAGTTAGACTTAGAGCTCCCGGGCTATTACCAGTATTGGAATTCTGCTGAAAAGAAGGGGTATTCTGGAACTGCCCTTTTCACAAAGCAGGAACCGATTTCTGTAACCAAAGGTCTGGGCATCGAAGAGCATGACCATGAAGGCCGCGTCATCACTGCCGAATACGAGGACTTTTACTTCATTACGGTTTATGTTCCGAATTCCCAGGACGAATTAAAGCGCCTGGACTACCGTATGAAATGGGAAGAGGACTTCCTAGCTTATGTTAAGAAGCTGGAAGAGACGAAACCGGTGATTTACTGTGGCGACCTGAATGTAGCCCATGAAGAAATTGATATTAAGAATCCAAAAACCAACCGACACAATGCAGGATTTACCGATGAAGAAAGAGGAAAGATGACCGAGGCTTTGGAATCTGGTCTGATTGATACCTTCCGTTATTTCTATCCGGACCAGGCGGACATTTATTCCTGGTGGTCCTACCGTTTCCACGCAAGAGAAAAAAATGCCGGATGGAGAATCGACTATTTCATCTGCTCCGAAGCGCTGAAAGAACGCCTGGAGGATGCGAAAATCCATACCGAAGTATTTGGCTCCGATCATTGCCCGGTGGAGTTGGACCTGAAATAGTAGAAGTGCACGAAATTTCAACTTTTGTATAAATAAAGATGGTTCAAAACAGTCTGACTGTACGAAATAGCAACTTCTGTACAGTTGATACTTGCTTAAACCAACTGGATTGCACGAAATCGCAGCTTTTGTACAGGCGAATCTGAAAAAACATTAAAATATCTATAAAATTTCTCGGATTCTTCCCTAATCTACCCAAATATGAAATAAAGGAATGTACAAAAGCTGCAGTTTCGTGCAAATTAAAGTGAAAATAGAAAAATATTTGTACAAAAGCTGCAGTTTCGTGCAGAGTGCAGAGTGAAATGGAAAATGCCGTGGGATTAAGCCATAAAACTGTTGAAATCGTGTAGTTGAAGAAATACAATTAAATTCGTATAAGAATAAATACAAAAGATATACAAAAGATATAAAAAAGATAAGTAATATATGCTTAAGCATAATCGGAGGAGGAAATTATGTACGAGGCAACGACAAAAGATAAAGCAAAATGGAGCTTTCAGGTTGTACCAGAGCCACCAAAGGATAGCGAGATTGTTGAGACTTTAGACTGTGAAGCATTAGTAGTCGGCGCAGGCCTTGGCGGTCTTTCCGCAGCATGCAGACTGAAAGAATTAGGCGTATCTCCACTGGTTCTGGAGAAAAGTGAATCGTTTTCCGGCAGAGGCGGACATTTCGGCGTTCCGAACTCATCTCTTATGGAAAAATACGGCATCAAAAATGACCTGGCAGAAGTAGCTCGTCAGTGGATTCTCATGAGCGGCAACAATATCGACCAGGAACTTCTTTGGACATTCCTTGTAAGATCCAAAGAGGCTATGGACTGGCTCCTTCCTATCACAGAAAGAGACGGACTGGCTCCAAGACTGGTTGACTGCGTTTACCCAAGTGCTCCATATACCGAATTCTTCGGCGCCCATTCCTTCCCGCCAGAAGGCTATATCCGTGGTAACTTCGCACCAAAAGCTTTATATAAATATGCAACAGAATTGGGAATTCCTTGCAGATTCAATTCTCCTGTAACCCAGCTGATTCAAAATGAAGAAGGCAGAGTTTGCGGAGCCTATGCAAAGACAGAAGCTGGCATTATCAAGATCAACGCAGAATACGGCGTAATTCTTGCTACCGGCGATATCGGCGGCGACGAAGAAATGTGCCGCGCATATGCACCGGACGCACTGAGAACTCTTTCCAGCCAGTACACACCAGTTGGATGCAACACGGGTGATGGTCATAAAATGGCTCTTTGGGCAGGCGCAACCATGGCAGAAGAAGTATTCCCACTGATGATGCATCCACAGAATTATGCATGGGTAAACTATTTCTTCCTTTTTGTAAATAAAAACGGTAAACGATTCATGAACGAGGACTGCTACGTACAGGGCAGAGCTACTTCTATCATGCGTCAGCCGGACGGTTACTGCTACAGCATCATGGCAGCAGACTATGCAGAAAACGTATTAGACAGCCTGAAGTACGGCGGCGGAATCCTTTGGGGCAATGCAGGTCTTCGTTATGGCGAGCCAATGAACATTGCAACGGACTTCTTATCTGTTGATACTGCTATCGAGCAGGGCAACGCGGTAAAAGCGGACACTATCGAAGAATTAGCAGACCTGATCAATGTTGATAAGGAAGAGTTCCTGAAGACCTTTGCGAAGTACAATGAATTCTGCGAAAATGGCCAGGATCTTCAGTTCGGTAAGAGAAAAGAACTTCTTTACCCATTGAAGAAAGGTCCGTTCATCGCTGCAAAATTAGGAACCGCTCTTCTGGAAGTAGTTGGTGGTGTAGAAATCGATACACAGATGCACGCTCTGGACAAGAACCAGAAACCGGTTGCAGGTCTGTATGCGGTAGGCGATACCACTGGCGGTCTTTACGGACATGAGTATGTTACATCCATTCTTGGAAACAGCCACGGCAGAGCTCTTACCTGGGGCTATCTGGCAGCAGAAACCATTTCTGCAGATAAGAACGGAAATAAATAAAAATTCGAAGGGGAAATTCCACACGAAAAAAGAAAAATAAGCGTGCGGTTTCCCAATGTGACAAACTGTTAAAAACATATTGACAAAAAATCAAAACCTATGGACTTTTTCCATAGGTTTTTGATATAATCAGCCAATATTATTTCAGGGAAATCCCTATTTGTAACAGGAGGAAAACAGTATGAAGAATATTAAGAAAATCTTAGCATTGGTATTAGTAGCAGTATTCGCTATCGGAATGCTCGCAGCATGTGGCGGTGCTGATAATGGCGGCGATGCTCCAGCTCCAGCAGGTTCTGGTTCCGGTTCCGCTCCAGCAGGCCCAAAACACTTTGTAGTAGCTACCGATAAAGGCTTCAGCCCATTTGAATTCGAAGATGCAGATGGAAACATCGTTGGTATCGATATGGAAATCCTTGCAGCAGTTGCTGAGGACCAGGGCTTCACATATGACCTTCAGTACATCGGATGGGACGCAGCTATCGCAGCATGCCAGGCTGGACAGGCTGATGGTATGATCGCAGGTGCTTCTATCACAGAAGAAAGACAGGCAAACGGCTGGATCTTCTCAGACGGATACTACAATGCAACACAGGGTATGGCTGTAGCAGCAGATTCTGACATCGCTGGATTCGCTGATCTGGCAGGCAAGAACGTTGTTGTTAAGAACGGAACAATGAGTGACCAGTATGCAACAGCTCTTTCTGAAGAATATGGTTTCACAGTAACCAGAGTTTCAACTTCTCCTGATATGTACCAGGCAGTTATGGGCGGACAGGCAGCAGCTTGCTTCGATGATACTCCTATTCTGAAATACTCCATCAAAGCTGGTGAGTTAACAATGAAATACATTGACGGAACAGAAAATGATCCTGCAGCTTACGGATTCGCAATCTTCAACGCTGACAAACAGGAACTGGTTGACCTCTTCAATGCAGGACTTGCAAACATCCAGGCAAATGGAAAATACGATGAAATCATCGCTAAATACCTTGGCTAATCTTTAATTCATAAATAAAAAACTATAGCTTTTTTATAAGGGCATTAGGGATTCCTCTGATGCCCTTATCTAAAGTAAAAGGAGAGATTTTTAATGGCACAGATCATCTCGGTGTATGGTGTGCTTTTACTGAAGGCTATGGGTCAGACGCTGCTTTTAGCGCTTCTGGGTCTGGCTTTTGGCTGCGTTCTCGGTATTATTTTCGGTATGCTGAGCGTAGTCAAGAATAAAGCATGCAACATCATATCTACCATATATGTCAATGTAATCAGAGGCGTTCCTATGATTGTATTGGCAATGTTTGTATATTTCGGCGTTCCGTACGCACTGAATAATTTCCTACATGCAGGAATGACTTTAACCGCCCTTCAGGCAGGTACCATCTGTCTGGCTTTAAACTGTGGCGCTTACATGTCTGAAATCATTCGTGCTGGTATCCAGTCTATCGATGTAGGACAGATGGAAGCCGCAAGAAGTTTAGGCCTTACCTACTGGAGAGGCATGTTCCGTGTTGTACTTCCACAGGCAATCCGTAACATGATTCCTAGTATCGTAAACCAGTTCATCATTACCTTAAAGGATACTTCCATTCTTTCGGTTATTGGTTTTCCGGAGCTGGTTAATAAGGCACAGAACGTTATTGCAATTACATTTAAGTCCTTCCAGGTATGGCTGATCGTCGGCGTAATGTACCTGATTGTCATCCTGATCATGCAGCAGGTTGCAAAGGCACTGGAAAGGAGGCTGAACCGTGGTAGGAGAAGAGCGTAATGTTAAAATCCATGTAGACAATCTACATAAAAGCTATGGCAAATCTGAAGTCTTAAAAGGCATTTCTACGGACGTTTATGAAGGCGAGGTAGTAGTTGTCATCGGACCTTCCGGAAGCGGAAAATCAACCTTTTTACGCTGTCTGAACGGTCTTGAAGAGATTACATCCGGTAAAGTAATCGTAGACGGCCATAATATTGCCGATAAGAAGGAAAATATCAATAAAATCAGAGAGAATGTAGGAATGGTATTCCAGCATTTCAATCTGTTTGCAAACATGAATGTTTTAAGAAACCTGACCCTGGCTCCGGTTGATCTGAAGAAAGCGACCAAAGAGCAGGCAAAGGAAACGGCTATGGAAATGCTGGGCAGAGTAGGCCTGGCGGAGAAAGCAAACGAGCTTCCGGAAAACCTTTCCGGTGGCCAGAAGCAGCGTGTAGCTATTGCCCGGGCTCTTTGCATGAAACCGGACATTATGCTGTTCGACGAGCCAACCTCCGCTCTCGACCCGGAAATGATCGGCGAGGTTCTTCAGGTTATGAAGCAGCTGGCAGCAGACGGCATGACCATGGTTATCGTAACCCATGAGATGGGCTTCGCTATGGAAGTTGCAGACCGTGTACTTTTCGTAGACGCAGGCATTATCATGGAAGAGGGAACTCCGGAAGAAGTATTGAAATATCCGCAGAACCCACGTACCCAGGACTTCTTAAGCAAAGTTCTGGAAATCTGATTTTTATTTACAACATAGAGGGGACAAAAATAGAGTAAAGAAAAGCGGCTCATTGGAGCCGCTTTTTTATGCTCTATTTTATGATATTAGTGGTTATCGTTCCTTAGCTTCTGCCAAAGGTATAGACTATTTAAAAATAATCGCTAATTAAAAAAAGGTAAAGTAAAAGCAAGTCGAGATTCCTCGCTTGCTCTTACTTTAGGCCTGTATAGCTATATACGCTATATCATGGTAATTTTGGTTCGGGATTTCATAAATGCCCTTTAAATCCATCCCTGTGGGACTTTCGTCCCGATTGTGCAGCATTGTAAATTCTTTCTTTCCTCGCCTCGAAGAGACATTGTGAGATGAAAATCTTCGATGGGCAGCTACTTGATAAGAAAATCGTACTGCGGTGCAGACATTTCTTACTCTAACTCGTCGATATCGTTGGCAGAAAGCTGGCCAGCGTTGTACCGCGCTACTAAATTCTTGATCTTCGTTGACGGATCCAATAAATCGCTGATGGAAGCATCGTGATTAAGGGTATCAATGATGTAAGAAATGTACTTAGACATATCAACACTAGTGAAGTACTCTCTCTCACGAAGTTCAGGTCTCTGGTAGGTTAAGTTAGTAGTCAGAATACGCGTGAACAAGCCGTCTTCGTAAGCTTTATCGAATTTTTCCATGCCATTTGTGAAAAGACCAAAGGTAGCAAAGATAAATACGCGATTTGCGCCACGTTCCTTGAGGTCACGGGCGGTATCGATCATGCTTCCACCAGAAGAAATCATATCATCTACGACAATACAATCCTTTCCAGCTAGGTCAATTCCCAGATATTCATGTGCAACGATAGGATTTGAACCGTTTACAACTTGCGAATAGTCACGTCTTTTGTAGAACATGCCCATATCAATGCCTAGGACACTGGCAAAGTAAACGCTTCGGTCAATGGCGCCTTCATCCGGACTGATCATTACCAAGTGATCCTTATCGAACTTCAGATCCTTTTCGTATTTGCAAAGGTTCTTTAAGAACTGATAAGAAGGCTTGATTGACTCAAATCCATTTAAAGGAGCAGCATTGATAACCCTAGGGTCGTGGGCGTCGAAAGTGATCAGGTTGTCGACTCCCATATTGTAAAGCTCATCCAGACCCATGGCGCAATCTAAAGATTCGCGGCCGGTTCTCTTGTGCTGTCTACTCTCATATAAGAATGGCATAATGACGGTAATACGTCTTGCCTTTCCTCCAATAGCTGCAATGACTCTTTTCAGATCCTGAAAATGGTCATCTGGGGACATGTGGTTCTTATAACCAGCCATGTCATATTCGATGCTGTTATTACAAACATCAACTAAAAGGAATATATCTTTTCCGCGGACAGTTTCTTTGATAACACCTTTTGCTTCACCGGAACCAAAACGAGGGGTATCCGCACCAATAATGAAAGTATCTTTTTCATATCCTGAAAAAGCAATGTTTTCCTTTAAATCTGTCTGACGGTTTTTACGCCATGTAGTAATGTAGTTGTCTACACTTGTTCCCATATCGAAACAACCTTTCAGAGGGATAATCCCTAAAGGTCCAACCGGAATAGAATTAATCACGATCTCTTCGCGCAGCATGTTAAGCCTCCAATTTTTTCTTCATTCTGATATCGTCGCCGAGTAACCGGATTAGGGTATAGCGGCTAACTATTCTGGAAACAAGTCTTTCCGAGTAGTTGTCCTGTAATTGTTTTAACGAGAAATTGGTCGAGATAATGGTATGTTTGTTCTTCAGCAACCGCTCATTAACACAATGAAACAACTGTGTGCTAGTAAAAGAGTTTACCATTTCTGTACCCAAATCGTCAATAACAAGAAGGTCAGAATTATAAATAATTTTTTTCATATAACCTGCAGAAGCGCTGTCCATTTCCGATTTTTCGGAACCGAAAGCAGCGTCTGACAATATATCAAACAGCCGGATGGCTGATAAATATACCACAAGGTAGCCCTGGTCAATCAGGTCCTTGGCAATACAGTTGGTCAGGAAGGTTTTTCCTACACCGGTGTTGCCGGAAATAAAAAGATTAGAAGGAACTTTATCAAAATCACGGACGAAAGCCTTGGCAGTTTCTACGGCCTTTTCCGCGCTTTCCAGAGCCGTTCCTGCTGGATAATATTTAAAGGAGAAGGTATCAAAATTTTCATCCTTCAGAACTTCTTTAATGTTGGACTGATCGTAAAGAGCGTCAGTAACACGGTTCTTAAAACAGAAGCACATGTCGTTCCCTAAAAAACCAGTGTCCTTGCATTTCGGACATTCGTAACGAGGCTCCAAATCCTCCAGGGACAACCCGGCCTGAGCCAGAACAGAGGACTTTTCCTTCTTTAAGGCTTCCACCTTTTCGTAATAGTCATCTAACGAACCGCCCTGAATTTTCCGGATTGCTTTTTCAACGGACAAAGCAGCAATTTCTGACTCGATTTCCTTCAGGCGGGGAACCTTCCGGTCAATCCGTTCCCGTCTGTCCTGAAGTTCTCTTGCAGAAGCCAGCTGCTTTGCATCATATTCTTTTAATATGCTTTCAAAAGCTGTTCTTGAGATCATGAATTAAAAAGTTTTTCTTCCAGAGCATCATAGTCGTAGGTGCGCTGGTCAAATTTCGTGAATTTGTTGGAAGAAGAACCGGAGGCAGCCGATTTATTACCTGTACCGGCGTAATCCTTCTTGCTCGCTATATTTTCAGCTTTTGCAACTGCTTTTTCTCTTTTTTCATCCAGAACTTTTACGTCGTCCATAGACTTCACGCCACCGGCTTTCCATCTTCGGAGAATCGAGTCTGCGTATTCGAAACTTGGCTGGTGAATAGCTTTCATGGTCCGATTACATGCCTCAAGAATTAATTCCAAGGAGTAACCGTAGGACAGTGACCAGGTAGAAACATATTCGACCTCGCTTTTAGCCGGCTGCCTTCCAGTAAGACCAAAAGCCTTTAGTACCGAATAACAGTTGTCCGAATAGATGGCGCTGAGAGTTTTTGCTGCGCTGACGGTCTTAATGCCTCTTTCAGCCCAGCTGATGGCTACCGCTTCAATGTATCTCATGTTTTTCTTGCCCAGGGATACACAATATTCGAAAAGGTATTCAATCAGGTCTATTGGCATCTCTAAGGTGTCATAGAAGAAGAATACAGAGTTCATATCCGTTCCCGTAAGAGCATGGCCCGTATATCTTTCAATGATATAGATGAGCTGGAAAGTATCTTCCTGTTTGGAGAATGCATTGATTTCTTCTTTGGAGTACTGTCGTTTTTCGAAAGAAGGAGTCTTTTTCTCCGGAGCGTCAGCTGCTGCGGAAGAGTCCGTTTCGGAAGAAACTTCTTCTCTTACAATCGCAGTAACAACTTCGCTTCCAAAAGCTTCCTCTGTTTCTTTCGGATCGGCAGATTCAAAAGAATCACCATCCATTTCAGCTGCAGAAACAAGCTGAAGGGATACAAGAGTTTTGTTTTCAAATTCAAGCTTAAGAAGTCCCTTACGCTCCCAATATTTGAGCGCACGGGTAACGTCTTTTTCTGAGTCGTCAAAAGCATCTGCTATTTTAGAAATAGACAGCTCCGACTGATTCTCTGCAAGACATTTCAGAAGATAGATATAGATTTTTACGAACTCACCAGCAGCCTTTGGCATATATTTTTCAATAAAGCAGTTTGGAATACTGGTAGTGCTTGTATATCCTTCTTGTTGTAACTTAAAATTGCTCATTAAACTTAAAACTCCAATCCCGTAAACACCTCGGAAAACCTCACTCCGGGCGTGTAATACAAACGGGTAAAAGCAGTATTACGACACCGGGAATGACCAGTTTTCATTCAAGTGTAGGTGGACTATATCACACAATTTTTGATTTGCAAATAGGGGCAAAAGTGCCGAATACCAACGGACCTTATAATGTGGATACTGTGGATAATGTGGATAACAGATGGTCGAAAAAAAGCACAAAAAAGCCACTCACGAAGAGTGGCTTAAATAGGGCGTGTCAAGTCCCCAATGGACAATTTTTTTTAAAAATCAGGGTTGCCGGAAAAAATCCAGAAATTTTGTGGATACTGTGGATAACTATTCGGAAAGCAGGTTTTCGCCTACTAAATACACGTCTCCCGCGCCCATAGTTATCAACACATCACCGTTAGAAACATTTTTTTTCAAAAAGTTTTCAATTTCTTCGAAGGTTGGAAAATAATATGCTTCTTTTCCGTTTTTGAGGATCCGCTCCTGAATATCTGTGGAAGAAACACCAATGGTGTTTACTTCTCTTGCGGCGTAAATATCTGCAAGAACAACAGCGTCCGCCAGGCTTAAAGCGGTGGCAAAATCATCCAGCAGAGCATAGGTCCTGGTATAGGTATGTGGCTGGAAAGTAACCCATAATTTCTTATGTGGATAGTTCTTTGCAGCTAAAAGAGTTGCCGTGATTTCATCCGGATGATGCGCATAGTCGTCAATAATCGTAAAACCATTTACTTCGCCCTTAATCTGGAATCTGCGGTCAACACCAGTGAAGGCACTGATGGAATCTGCAGCCTTTTCTAAAGGCAGTCCTAAGCTGTAAGCAACGGCAAAAGCTGCCAGGGCATTGTAAATATTATGCTCGCCAGGAAGCAGGAGCTTACAATGGGCAATCTTCTCGCCTTTATAAAGCACATCAAATTCTGCACAGGCAACTTCGTTATAAGAAATATTGTCTGCAGAGAAATCACCATTTCCTTTCAGGGAGAAGGTAAGGATTCTGCATTTCAGCTCGTCGGTGAAATAAGAAAGATTCTCAATATCGCCATTGATTACCAGAACGCCGTCGTCCGGCAGAAGACGGGTATATCTCTTAAAACTTGCACGGATATCATCCAGATCCTTAAAGAAATCCAGATGATCTGCCTGCACGTTCAGAATAACTTCTGTTGTAGGGAAGAAGGACAGGAAACTGTTGGTATACTCACAGGCTTCCGTAATGAAATTACCGGATTTACCGATACGGATATTTCCACCGATTGCAGGAAGAATGCCGCCTACCATAACGGTCGGGTCCGTTTCTGCATCAATCAGTATCTGGGAAATAAGAGAAGTGGTAGTAGTTTTGCCGTGAGTTCCGGAAACACAGATGGCGGTTTCGTAGTTCTTCATCAGTAAACCTAAAAAATCTGCACGGGTCATGGCTTCAATTCCCAGTTCCTGTGCACGGACCAGTTCAGGGTTTTCTTTTGAAATTGCAGCTGTGTATACGATAAGGTCAATGTCCTTAGAGATGTTGTCTTTCGACTGGCCAATATAGATAACTGCGCCAAGCGATGCCAGCTCCTTTGTCAGGTCGCTTTCCTTAGAATCTGAACCGGTTACCTGAAATCCGCGGGCTAAGAGAATATGAGCCAGAGCGCTCATGCTGATGCCGCCGATTCCGATGAAATGAATGTGTTGTTTTTGTTCAAAATCTACTGTTTTCATAATACGGAATTATACCAAATAAAAAAGTCGAATACAAGAATAATGGCGGCAACAAGTGCCGCTCACAATTCTTTTTTCTTTGTTTTTCTGAGTACTTAGAACTCTGCGCCTTCTGGGTTTTTAGCAGCTTCTTCTTCGTATCTCTCGAGGATGATACGCTGGATGCGATCGCGTGTTTCGGTGTTGATAGGATGAGCAATATCGCGATACTCGCCGTCCTGAGTTTTTCTGCTAGGCATAGCAATGAATAATCCTTTTTCTCCGTCGATAATCTTAATGTCATGGATTGCGAATTGAGAATCCAATGTAATGGATGCAACCGCTTTCATTTTGCCTTCCTTGGTGACCATTCTTACTCTTACATCAGTGATCTCCATTATATATTTCCTCTCCTTAAGCCTTCTACGGCAACTTTGAGACGGATTATAACATGCGGTAAATTCAAAAAAAAAGTAGAGGGGAAAAAGTTCTAAATATGTTTATAAAAAATGCACAATTAGTGAAATTTTAAAAATATATATAAGACTTTTGGGGGCCGTTTTTGTTGCAAGGCATAGGTTTTCCCTATATAATTAACGTGAATTATTATTTCATTTTTTAAGAAGAGGCGCAGATTATGTACATTATTGCGGGATTGGGAAACCCTACCGATAAATACGAAAAAACAAGACATAACATAGGATTTGACACCATCGATATTCTGGCAAAGGACCTGGGCGTTACCATGGGAAAATCCATTTTTAAGGCCCTGGTGGGAAAAACCATGATCGGCAGTGAAAAAGTCCTTTTAGTGAAGCCTCTGACCTTTATGAATTTAAGTGGCAATGCAATCCGTGCCATTATGCATTTCTATAAAATCGATGTTTCCAAGCTGGTAGTTATTTATGATGATGTGGACCTGGACGTAGGAAAACTCCGCATCCGTAAAAAAGGCAGTGCCGGCGGACACAACGGAATGAAGAGCATTATTTCTCAGGTGGGCAGCGAAGAATTCTGCCGCATCCGTGTAGGCATCGGCCATCGTCCGGAAGAAATCGATATGATCAACTATGTTCTGGGTCGGTTTTCCAAAGAAGACCGGGTGCAGGTAGAAGATGCTATGGAACGGGCTGCGAAAGCTGCAAAGGCGGTAGTTACCGATGGCTGTGACATCGCCATGAATAAATATAACGGGTAAAAAGAATGTTTGACCTGAAAGGGCTTAAGGTTTTTAACGAAATAAAGGCCGCTCTGGGGACGGGTGTGATCCGGGTTACCGGATGTGTACCTTCTCAGCTGGAGCATATGATATGGCAATTGGGTGATGGCTTTGATGCAAAAGTCATCATTACTTTTGATGAGCCAAAAGCTATGGACATTCTTTCTTCCTATAAGGCTTTTGATGAGAATGGCGTATACTATCCGGCAAAGGATCCGGTGTTTGATAAGGCCGACATTCGCGGTACCTATCTTTCCGAACAGCGTCTGGAAATTACCAAACGCCTTTACGATAAAGAAAAACTGACGGTCATTACGACCTTGGATGCTTTTTCGGAGGAACTTTCTTCCTTCCATGAAATTTCCAAAGACCTGATTACCATTAAAACCGGCGATACCGTAAATGTAGAAGAACTGGCGGAACGGCTGGTGGAATTAGGCTATGAAAACGAATCTCAGGTAGGTGCCCATGGGGAATTCTCCTTAAGAGGAAATATTGTTGACATTTTCCCATATACCCAGGACGCTCCGTTCCGTATTGATTTATGGGGCGATGAAGTAGAAAAAATAAAAATGTTCGATGTGGAAAGTCAGAGGTCCATTGAAACCGTGGAAGAATTTACGGTTTTCCCGGGCGGTGAGAAAGGCCATTCCGCCACGTTCTTTGATTATTTCCCACAGAACACCTTATATATTTTTGATGAACCGGCCAAAGTCTTTGACCAGTTCCTTTTTGACGAAGAATTACCGGAAGAATTTAAAAAGAGAACCTGTCTTTTATTCTCCATGCTGGATACGGCCTGCGAATATCTTCCGGAAGATGAAAAGTTTGTTGTTGCTACACGAAATATTCCTTCCTATAACGGCCGGTTTGAAGACCTGATTAAGGACCTGAAAAAATATAAGGAACAGAAATGGACGGTATATCTTTACACTGCAAGTCAGATCCGTGCAGAACGTTTAAAGAATGAGCTGCGGGAAAATGGAGTGGAACTGAATGTAAATGTGGGCAACATCCGTACCGGTTTTGAATATCCGGAGCTTCGCAGCTGCGTAATTACGGAAGTCGATATTTTTGGCGCAAGGCGGAAGAACCGGAAGAAGAGAAGAAGATATTCCGGAGACCCGATTAAGGACTTTACGGACTTAAGCATCGGCGATTACGTAGTACATGAGCAGCACGGCGTCGGAATTTACCGGGGCATTGAACGAATGACCATGGACGGCGTGGAAAAAGACTACATGAAGATTGATTATGCAAATAATGCGTCCTTGTATGTCCTTGCCACCCAGTTCGATAAAATACAGAAATATTCCAGCGCAGAAGGCAATAAGCCGAAAATCAACAAGCTGGGAGGAAAAGAATGGAATAACACAAAAGCCAAAGTCCGCTCCGCAGTAAAAGATATTGCGGCAGAGCTGGTAAGGCTTTACGCCGTGCGCCAGGCGAAGCAGGGCTACCGCTACATGCCGGATACGGTTTGGCAGCAGGAATTTGAAGACGAGTTTGAATTTGAAGAAACGGACGATCAGTTAAGAGCTATTGAAGCCGTTAAGGCGGACATGGAGTCTTCGAAAATCATGGACCGTCTGATTTGTGGCGATGTAGGTTTTGGAAAGACGGAAGTCGCTATCCGTGCAGCGTTTAAAGCTGTTCAGGAGGGAAAACAGGTAGCTTTTCTGGTTCCTACGACAATCCTTGCCCAGCAGCATTACAACACCTTTGCAAGGCGAATGGCGAACTATCCGGTAACCGTAAAAATGCTGTCCCGTTTTGTAACTGCAGGAGAACAGAAAAAGGTCCTTGCAGACTTAAAGAAGGGCATGGTAGACATCGTCATCGGAACCCATCGAATCCTGAGCAAAGACGTGGCTTTTAAAGATTTAGGCCTTCTGATTATTGATGAAGAACAACGCTTTGGCGTTTCCCATAAAGAAAAAATCAAACAGATCCGGAAAGACGTAGACGTTCTGACCTTAAGCGCTACGCCGATTCCGCGTACGTTACATATGTCCCTGACCGGCATCCGTGACATGAGCATTCTGACGGAGCCGCCCATTGACCGTGTACCGATTCAGACCTATGTTCTGGAATATTCGGAAGATGCGGTAAAAGAAGCCATCCTTCGCGAAGCAAGAAGAGGGGGACAGGTTTATTACGTATATAATTTCACCAACAATATTGATGTGATTGCAGGACGGATCCAGGAAATGGTGCCGGACTTAAACGTAGCTTATGCCCATGGAAAAATGTCTTCCCGGGAACTGGAAAATATTATGGAAGACTTCGTGGCAGGAGATATTGATGTGCTGGTTTCCACCACCATTATCGAAACCGGTATGGATATTTCCAATGTAAATACTATTATTATCCACGATTCGGACCGTTACGGACTGTCTCAGCTGTATCAGCTGCGAGGCCGTGTGGGAAGAGCCAAT
>JAZUGA010000055.1:0-3726 GCA_045640945.1 Lachnospiraceae bacterium
ATCAGCATGTCTGCACCTTTATCAATTACCTGATTGATTTCAGAAACAGATGCTTCATTCCATGGATTTACTCTTACGAGAAGTTCTGATTTCCTCAAAACTGGCTTAATCCGGGAAATATCATTTATTGAATGATTTGATTTAACAGTATTCATACCTCTCTGACGCTCTTCTTTTCCAAGCGTTTCAAGGTCAATCCAAATTCGATCAACGCCATATGAATCCGCAATCTGAGCGATATCCGGATTATTTGTTATATAGAATAGATTCAGCAAATTATAATCTCTCCGCAATAATAAAAAACCTTTTATCCTATATCTTTCTTACTTCCGATTATCCTTTTCTCCGTAATAATCTCCGTAATATTTACCGTAATACTTTCCGTAGTATTTTCCGTAATAAGCGCCATAGTATTTTCCGTATGCGCCTTTGTCGGAATAGTCTGCTTTATTTAAGATAACGCCTAAAATATTCGTTCCCGTGGAACGTAAGTCTTCGATAACGCCCTGAGCTACTCGATAGCTTACGGACTTTGTAGAAACTACTAAAGCTACTCCGTCGGCCAGAGCCGCAATAATCTGGGCATCGACTACGCTGGCCAAAGGCGGCGTGTCGATAAGGATATAGTCGTAAGCTTCTCTGGCTGCTTTAATAAGATTCTTAAAACGGTTGCCGCCTAAAAGCTCCGTCGGGTTTGGCGCAACGGTTCCCGCTAAGATCATGTCTAAATTATCGATGTTGGTCTGACCGACCACTTCCTCCAGGGTTGCCATACCGGATAAGAAATGGGTAAGGCCCTTGGAAGCGCCCTGAATCTTAAATTCCTTCGCCATAACGGAATGACGAATGTCGGCGTCGATAAAAAGTACTTTCTTTCCTAACTGGGCAAAGCTTACGGCTAAGTTAAAAGATACTTCCGTCTTTCCATCGTTCGGGATACAGCTGGTTACTTCCACCACCTGTACGGATTCGCCGGAAAGCTGCACATTGCTTCGAAGTCTCTTATAAGCTTCGTCTGCACGATAATCTAATTTTTCTGCATTGTTGATAGTAAATTGAAGCATGTCTTTCTCCTTTCCGGTTTATTTTCTCTTGCTTTGATGAGTCTTGCCCCGTTTTCCGGAGGAAGTATCTCTGGTTTTATAAACTGGAATTACTGCCAGCAAAGGCATATCCAGATAACGTTCTACGTCTTCTGCTACGTTAATCTTATCGTTGGATAAGAAAACGATGGCTACGATCAGCCAGCAAAGAATAAAGCCGACGATGAAGCCCAAAGCGGTAAATTTCGTGATGCTTGGGTAGGATTTGCTTTCCGGAACGTAGGCTTTATCTACGATACGGACCATGTCCGGAATATCCATAATGGAGCAGATTCGCTCGGAAGCTACTTCTGCTACGCAGTCTGCTACGTCTCTGGCTTTGGTTGGGTTCGGATGGGTTACGCTGATTTTAATCTGACGGGTGTCGGAAATAATCGATGCGGAAACCTTTGCATCGTCTAAGCCCACCCTGGCGTCTACTTCGTCAAGAGAGGTACGGCTGGTTGCGATATTTACGAAGTCTTTGGACAGGTTGGAGGAAACACTTAAGTCGGTGTTGGTAACGTTTCCGGTCTCTTTCTCTTTGTTTAAGACCATGATGATAGTATCGGTCGTATACAGCGGAGTTACTACTAAGCTAAAGTAAGCGAACGCGATGGCGGCGCAGACCACGCCGACTACCACAATCAGTTTCCACTGCGCTACAAAAGCCGCCCATATTTTTCGTATATCGATTTCAAATTCCATATTCTGGGAATCGTATTTCTTTTTTGTTCCGTTCATGTATCTCGTTTCCTGTCGTTTTTTGGTTCTGCTTTCAGTTTCTTCGTTTTCAGCAGAAGGTTAGGGGTTTTATAATTCTTTATTTTCCAGCAGCAGCTGCGGGTTTTCTAAGAAGATTCGCTCTGCGATCTCGCTGCCAAATTTCTTTTCTACCAATCGGTAAGCCTCGCTTAATTCCGGCTTTCTTGTTTCAGCGGAATGGGCGTCGCTGGCGATGAAATGCACCAAATCTTCCTTTATCATCTTAAAGGCGAATCGCCGTAAGCGGTTGGTGAAAGGAAGAAGCAGGGTTTCTGCATTCACCTGGATATAGGCGCCGCTGCGCACCAGTCGTTTTACTTTGTCCGGATCCGCCATGCAGGGATATCGTTCGATATGTGCGATGACCGGAAGGAATCCTGCGCCATAGGCGTCGCTGATGCTGTCCCGGATTTCTTCGTACTGGGTCGTATGGGAGTACTCCAGGAGGATGTAGTCTGTGTCCGCCAAGGTCAGGAGCTCGCCTCGTTCCAGCTTCTCCAGGGTTTCGGAATAGTAATAGATTTCCTGGCCCAGGTAGAGGGTCAGTTCCGGAAATTTTTCTTCGGCGTAGGCGGTCAGTTCTTCGAAGGCCTGCATGCAATCTTCTGCCGAAGCTTTTACTCGTCCGATATGGTAGTGAGGGGTGCAGATGATATTCCGGATTCCATCGCTCTGCGCCAAAGAAAGCATCTCTTTCGCTTCCTTTAAGTTCTTTGCTCCGTCGTCAATTCCGGGCAAAATATGGCAATGGATGTCGGTCAGTTTCATATTCGCCTCTTATGTGCTGGCTTAAAAAGTTTGTCGCTGCACCAGCAAAAGGTTGTCGCAAAAAGTTGCTTCTTCATTCGCTGGTTTCGGATAAAAAAGGGGAGCAAAATAAAGTGCGGTTACCCCTCCCCACTTTATCACGCTAAATTATACGAAATATGCATATATTATACAAGCACAAATTGTTCGAAAATGCCCAAATAAGCAACTTTTACCCACTCGTTTGATGCTTATTTCCCTGATTTTGCACAATTGTATAAAAAAAATGCACAATGCGGATGAATAAATTTTAGGCAATAAGGGAGATAAGACGAGCGAGAGGGTTCTATAGCGGCCTTTACAGGAATTTTTCCCAGTCCTCCCTGGTTAGTTTGGAAATGTGCTCCGTGCGGATGTCTCCCATCACTTTCCAGAAAATGTCTTTATCTGTATGGTCATATATAAAGCCGCATTTTTCCTGGACCCGCTTCGACTTTTCGTTTCCGTCGAAGTATCCGCACCAGAGAGTTTTCACGTTCAGGTCTTCAAAGCCATGGCGGATCAGCTCCCGGGTTGCTTCCGGAATCAGGCCTCTGCCCCAGAAAGGAACGCCGATCCAAAAGCCGATTTCCCCCTCGTCTTCCGGGAGGTCCAAGTTGCTTGCTTTTCCCAGATTCAGGGAGATGCAGCCGATGGCGCGGTTGTCTTCTTTTAAGCAGACCGCATAGGTTTCCGGTACGGATAATACGTTTTTGATGCACTCCAAGGAACCCTCCACGCTGGTGTGAGGAGGCCATCCGGTAATCGGTCCGACCCGATCGTCTTTTGCGTATTCATATAAACTTTCTGCATCCGTCTCTTCCCATGGACGGAGAATTAATCGTTCTGTTTCCAATCTCATTCGTTTTTCCTTTCTCTTCTGCGAAATTCCCGGGGTATGTACGCCTGCGTTTCACCTAAGTCGGATCGTAGCCATGTCGTTCTGTGAGCCAAGGAGGTGGCACAATAATTTGTCTTCCTAAGACCGCTTGGCCTCCGACTTACGGAGAATTAATCGTTCTGTTTCCAATCTCATTCGTTTTTCCTTTCTCTTCTGCGAAATTCCCGGGGTATGTACGCCTGCGTTTCACCT
>JAZUGA010000056.1:0-16156 GCA_045640945.1 Lachnospiraceae bacterium
TACTCGACTGTTTAAAAATTCAATAAAATTGAATTATTCAGCTGTGTTGTAAGGAGCAAGGTTGAGCATCTGACGAGCTTCATCAGGAGTTGCAACTTCGCGGCCAAATAATTTAACAGCTTCAACTGCTCTCTTAACGAACTGTGCGTTGCTTTCAGCAAGAACACCCTTTGAGAACAGAACGTTGTCTTCCATACCAACACGGATATGTCCACCAAGTGCTACTGCGCCGTAGAGCATTTCCATTGCGGAATGTCCAACACCGAAGCATGACCATGTATAGTTAGCTGCTCCAACCATTCTATCAGCTTCTTCTTTCATGAAGATAAGGTTCTTCATTGTTCCAGCGATACCATTTGCGCATCCCATGCAGAACTGGAAGTGTACAGGTGTTTTCAGAACGCCTTTTTTGATGTAGTATGCAGCGTTGCCGATCATACCAGGATCAAAAGCTTCGATTTCAGGTTTAACACCGAGTTCCTGGAATAAAAGACCACAGTCTTCAAGGAACTTAGGGCTGTTAATGAATAATCCACTGTTTAACCAGTTCATAGAACCGCAGTCATAAGATGCCATTTCTGGTTTTAATTCTTTAACATGAGCAACACGGATATCGTCGTCAGCGTGGATATCACCTGATGTTGTAAGGTTAAGGATAATGTCGCAATCTTCATGAGCCTTGATTAATTCAACAGTCTTTTTGAATCTTACAGGATCCATAGCGCCATTGCCTTCAGCATCTCTCATATGAAGATGAGCTACAGCTGCGCCGGCTTTCCAGCACTCATAAACGTCTTCAGCGATCTCTTCTGGCTCCATTGGAACGTTTGGGTTATCTTTCTTCTTTGGCCATGCACCTGTAGTAGCTACAGTGATGATGGTTTTGTTTTTTAATGCCTTTAAATCTGCCATTTCAAAATCCTCCATTATAAAAATTTTAGCTAAAATTTGGAAAACTCGATTTTTTCCAAATCTTGTTATATCACTTTATGCTCCCTTTTTCAAGAAAAGAATTGTATACAAAAGTGAATATAACTTCTCTAAAATCAGATTTTATGTACAAACAGACCGCTCTGAAGTTTCGGTTCAAACCAAGTAGATTTTGGAGGCATGACCTTTCCTTCTTCTGTAATACGTATTAATTCTTCCATAGAAGTTGGATATAAAGCAAAAGCCACTGTCATATCTTCCTTGCAGCGTTTTTCTAATTCCCCCATGCCACGAATTCCGCCAACAAAATCAATTCTTTGATCCGTTCTTGGGTCTTGAATTCCTAAAATTGGATTCAGAATATTCTCTTGCAGCATGGTAACATCCAGACAGCCAACCGCATCGTCTTTTAAGATTTCCGGCTTCGCAATCAGCTGATACCATTTGCCATCCAAATACATGGCAATTTCGCCTTTTCTTGCCGGCTGATTTACATCATGTCTGCGTTGTTTTGCAACAAACCTCCGGCTGACTTTGCTGATTTCAAATCCGGCATTTTCCACTGCTTCCAAAAACTGTTTCTGAGTCATTCCGTTCAGGTCTTTTACTACCCGGTAATAAGGCAGAATCATCAGGTTATCATGTGGAAAAGCTACCGCCATAAAATAATTGAATTCTTCTGTACCATCATAGTTTGGATTTTCTGCTCTTCTCTTTTTGCACACAGAAGTCGCACTGGCACAACGGTGATGACCGTCTGCAATATACAGACTTTCCACGTCTTTGAAGGCTTCCGTTATTTTTTCCACCTTTTCCGGATCATCCACTTTCCAAACCAGCTGACGGACATTATCCGTTGAAAAGAAATCATATAACGGTTCATCATGAGTCGCCTTTTCCAGCATAATCCGTAAATTCAAACCTTCACGGAAAGCTAAGAATACTAAACCAGTCTGCGCCGAGCAGATATCAATATGTCTGGTACGGTCGTCCTCCTTCTCCTGTCTGGTATATTCATGTCTTTTAATTACATTGTTCCGATAATCGTCTACAGCAAAAGCTGCAACCAGGCCGGTCTGGGATCTGCCGTTCATAATTTCGCGATAGATGTAATAACACTCTTTTTCATCTTCTACGAAAATACCTTTTTCGATATTTTCCGCAATCAGGCTTTTTGCTTTTTCATATACCTTATCGCTGTAAATATCTACATCCTCTGAGAAAGCGGTTTCTGGGCGAACAATTTTCAGGAAACTTTGTGGATTCTTCGCTACCATATCTCTCGCTTCTTTTTCAGAAAAAACATCGTATGGTAAAGTGGATACCTTTTCTACATATTTCTGTCTCGGTCTTATTGCCTTAAAGGGTTTAATATTAGCCATGTTTTACCTCTCCTGTTTATTAAAAAAAGAAGCGGTCTGTTTTCCAGACCGCTCTACTTACTTTTTGTTTTTTTACTTACTTATTACTCTGACTTTCAGTATGCCGTCTGCCTTTAATTTATCCTCCAGTTCGGAACTGCAGGAACAGCAACATCCAGAAATGTCAAACATGGAATAAGCATAGTCTCCTCTTGTTTTGCTTACCATACCGGATACAACAGCGCCAAAAGGTTTTAACAGATCCTGAATATCTGCACCGCTTAAGCTAGCTTTATGAGCAACAGTAACACGGGTACCAACAACAGCACCTAAATCAGCTGCTGGGTAGTTAACGGAATTCTTAATATTTCCGTTTTCCATAAAATCCATGATTTCCTGTACTGCCATAATTGCGCAGTTGTCTTCGCTCTCTTCCGTGGAAGCTCCAAGATGAGGAATCAGAATCGTATTCTTCATCTGGGATGTACCAGCTGTTGGGAAGTCGCAAACATATTTTGCAACTTTTCCAGCTTCAAGAGCTGCTGCCATATCGGCCTCATTTACCAGAGTATCACGGGCAAGGTTAATAACGATAACGCCGTCTTTTGATTTTGCAATAAAGTCTGCGTTGATCATTCCATTTGTGGAAGCCATAGCCGGTACATGAATGGTAATCAGGTCTGCAGCTGCAGCAATATCATCCAGATTATCTGTTGTAGCAACCATTCCGTTTAATGCAGCTTTTGCAGCATCGCTTAAATATGGGTCATAGCCGATAACTTTCATTCCAAGATCTACTGCTACGTTTGCAACTTTAATACCAATGGCACCAAGTCCAATAACGCCCAGGGTCTTTCCAAGAATTTCGTTACCTACGAATTTTTTCTTTTCTTTTTCTGTTAAATCAGCAATGTCCGGATTTCCTGCTTCCGATTTTGTCCATGCAACACCACCCAGAACATCTCTTACTGCTGCGATTGCAGCGAAAATAAACAGTTCTTTTACGCCGTTGGCATTTGCACCAGGAGTATTAAATACAACGATGCCCTGCTCTGCGCATTTGTCTAAAGGAATATTGTTAACGCCGGCTCCAGCTCTTGCAATCGCCTTCAGGTCTGCGTCAAATTCCATATCATGCATTTTCGCGCTGCGGACTAAAATCGCGTCAGCAGCTTCCGTTTCGTCTACCTTTACATACTGGTCCGAGAAAATATCCAGACCACATGCAGCGATAGGATTTAAGCATTTATATTTAAACATTATATCGCCTCTCTACAGCTTTATTTATTCGCTGCTTCAAATTCTTTCATAAACTCAACCAGTTTCACTACGCCTTCGTATGGCATTGCATTGTAGATAGATGCTCTCATGCCACCAACGGTTCTATGGCCTTTCAGCTCTACAAAACCATTTGCTGTAGCTTCTGCGATGAATTTCGCATTCAGTTCATCGTTACCAGTAACAAAAGGTACGTTCATGATAGAACGGCTTCCTTTCTCAACGGTTCCGTGGAACATCTGGCTCTGATCCAGATAATCATATAAAACCTGAGCTTTCTTGATGTTGCGTTCTTTCATAGCTTCCAGACCGCCCAGCTTCTTCAGCCACTTAAATACTTTACCGCAAATGTAAATGCCGTATGCAGGAGGCGTATTGTATAAAGAATCATTGTCCGCCTGAGTTTTATACTTCAGCATGGTTGGTGTGCCAGGAAGTACATCGTCCGTAATAAGGTCTTTACGAACAATAACTACTACTACACCTGCAGGGCCGATGTTCTTCTGTGCGCCAGCGAAAATCAGTCCATATTTGGATACGTCTACTGGTTCAGAAAGGAACATAGAGCTCTGGTCAGCTACTAAGATTTTTCCTTTTGTATTTGGAAGCTGTGGGAATTTTGTACCGTAAATCGTGTTGTTCTCACAGATATATACATAGTCTGCATTATCGCTTATTGGAAGATCGGAACAGTCTGGGATATAAGAGAAAGTCTTGTCTTCACTGGAAGCAATTTTATTTGCCTGTCCAAAAAGTTTTCCTTCGGAATATGCCTTCTTTGCCCACTGTCCTGTAACGATATAGTCAGCCACTTTGTTTTTCATCAGGTTCATAGGAACTGCTGCGAACTGCTGGGAAGCTCCTCCCTGAACAAAAAGGACTTCGTAATCTTCAGGAATTCCCATAAGGTCAATCAAGTCCTGCTTTGCTTCTCCGATTATTTTTTCGAAAGCCTTAGATCGATGGGACATTTCCATAACGCCCAATCCACTTCCGTTAAAATCGAGCATTTCTTCTGCTGCTTCCTGGAGAACTTCTTCTGGAAGCGTTGCTGGACCTGCCGCAAAATTATACACTCTTGCCATATAGTTTCCCTCTTTTCTTTAGTATTTGAGATTTCTCGTCCTAAAAAATAATTTGTCGTTTAGTTTACTCTTTTTCTTGACATAAAGCAAGCACTTTCGTTCGCTAATATGCTAAATTAATAAAACTTTTATAAAAAATAAAAGCGGGGAGTTTTTCTCCCCGCTCTTAAAAATCGAATTTAAATTATTCTGCTGGTTTTTCCGGAGCTGCTTCTGCTGGAGCTGCTGGAGCTGCCTCTGCTGCAGGTGCGTTTTCAGCTGTTGCTTCTTCGCCTTCTGCTTTCTTCTTACCAAAGAATCTCTTCTTTTCGTTCTGGGCAGTTTCGGATGCATCCTCTCCTGGTTTTTCAACCTGTTTAATAGCACCTACTGTCATAGGAATACGGCAGTTTTTATTGTTACCAAATTCTACGATTACCGTGTCGCCATTTACAGCAACGATTGTTCCGTAAAATCCACTGGTTGTAAGTACGCTTGAGCCAGGTTCAAGAGCTTTTAATTTCGCTTCCTGTTCCTTTTTCTGTTTATTCTGTGGACGAATCATAATGAAGTAAAGGAAAGCACCGAATACAACGATGTAAATAAGGAGAACCCACCATCTTGTACCTGTCTGCTCGCCTTCAGCTGCTGCATCAGATGCTGCTGCACCCAGACAGCTTGCTGCTAATAAAAATTTTTGTAATAACATATTCTTTCCTCCTAATATGCCTGAAAGCCTTCAAGCTTTGATTTTTTAAATTCAGAAAATCTGTTGGCAAGAATTGCTTCCCGCGCATTATGAACCATTTTATTATAAAAGTATAGATTATGCAAGACGCAAAGACGCATTCCCAACATTTCTTTTGCCTTCAAAAGATGGCGAATATAGCCTCTGGAATAATGCTGGCAAGCCGGGCAGCCACAGCCTTCCTCGATTGGCTTGTCATCCAATTCATACTGTGCATTAAACAGGTTCAGTTTGCCATGATTGGTATATACATGACCATGTCTTCCGTTTCGGCTTGGATATACGCAGTCAAAGAAATCTACGCCTCTTTCGATTCCTTCCAGAATATTGGCAGGCGTTCCGACACCCATTAAGTATACCGGCTTGTTCTGTGGAAGATGAGGCACAGTAACATCCAGAATATGATACATTTCCTCATGAGTTTCTCCTACCGCCAGTCCGCCGACAGCATAACCTGGAAGATCCAGTTCGCTGATGCGGTCCGCATTCGCGATTCGGATGTCGTCAATGCAGCCTCCCTGATTAATACCGAAAAGCATCTGCTCTTTATTAATGGTTTCCGGCAGGGAGTTTAAACGCTCCATTTCCGCTTTACATCTTAAAAGCCACCGCTCTGTACGGGCAACACTCTGCTCTACATACTTTCGGTCTGCTTTACTTGGAGGACATTCATCAAAGGCCATGGCAATGGTGCTGCCTAAGTGGCTTTGGATCTGCATGCTTTCTTCCGGTCCCATAAAGATTTTTCTTCCGTCGATATGGGAGTTAAAAGATACACCTTCTTCTTTGATTTTACGAAGTCCTGCTAAAGAGAATACCTGGAATCCGCCGCTATCGGTCAGAATCGGACGATCCCAGTTGGTGAATTTGTGAAGTCCGCCGAATTTTGCCACAATCTCATCTCCCGGGCGGACGTGAAGATGATAGGTATTACAAAGCATGACCTGGGTATCGATTTCTCTCAGGTCCATAGTGGAAACGGCACCTTTAATAGCCGCAACGGTTCCAACATTCATAAAAACCGGAGTTTTAATGGTTCCGTGCACGGTTTCAAAAGTGGCGGCCTTTGCCTTGCCGTCCAAGTTGTCAATGGTATATTTACTCATAGATACCTCCTCAATTTCTCAAAGGCCAATAAGTCTGTCCCTCTTCAATTTCTCAAAGGGCTTTTATAATGTACTCTCCGTCTTGTTATTCTGTCAATAAAATGTTAGATTAAACATGCTGAATCATTGAGAAATATAAGAATTCTTAAGGAGTAGAAAAATGGCAGGAAATACCTTCGGTAAAAATTTCACAGTAACAACTTGGGGCGAAAGTCATGGTGCTGCAATCGGTGCAGTAGTGGATGGTGTCCCTGCAGGTCTTTCCCTGTCCGAAGAAGATATTCAGCCCATGCTGGATAAAAGACATGAAGCAGATGGCCAGAATAACCGTCAGGAAAAGGATCAGGTAAGGATTCTTTCCGGCGTTTTTGAGGGCAAAACTTTAGGTACTCCTATCTCTCTCCTTATCGAAAATACAGACGTGAAAAGCGGCGACTATGAAGCGCTGAAAGACGTATACCGTCCCGGTCATGCGGACTATACCTATGATGCAAAATATGGTATCCGCGACTGGCGTGGCGGCGGACGCAGCTCCGGCAGGGAAACGGCTGCAAGAATCGCTGCCGGCGCCATTGCTGTGAAAATCTGTAAGGAACTGGGAATTTCTATTTCCAGTGAATCTTTCATAGACTTTGATAATCAGGCCGAGGGCAACTCTATCGGCGGTTCTGTAGAAATTCATGTAAGCGGAATGCCTGCAGGAATCGGTGAACCGGTTTTTGAAAAGTTAGATGCAAATCTGGCAAAAGCTATTATGAGTATCGGTGCAGTAAAAGCAGTAGAAATCGGCTGCGGCTGTAAAGCAGGGACAATGACCGGTTCCGAATGTAATGACGAATTTATTCTTTCCAATGCCGATGCTCTGCCGGAAGAAGACGAGCTCTGCAAAGAAGAAATCTTAAAGAACGCAGGCAAAACCGGTTCTCATTACATTACCAAGAAAACGAATAACGCCGGCGGTATCTTAGGTGGTATCAGCGACGGCGATGAAATACTTATTAAAGCAACCTTCAAACCTACCCCTTCTATTTCCTTTGAGCAGAAAACAGTAAATGCTTTTGGAAAGGAACAGACTCTGAAAATCAACGGCAGACACGATTCCTGTATCGTAAAAAAAGGAGCGGTCGCTGCCGAAGCAATGACCGCCCTTGCGATTGTTGATCTTTTATTTGAGAATATGCATTCAAAAATGAGTGCCGTTTCTGATTTTTACAAATAAATCTTACTCCTCGATAAGGTCTAATTTAATTTCAAGCTCTGCTAACTGCTTGTCATCAACCATTCCAGGCGCACCTGTCATGAGACAGCTTGCGTCTTTTACTTTCGGGAATGCGATAACGTCACGGATGCTTTCTGCCTTCGTCATAAGCATCATCATACGGTCGAATCCATAAGCTAATCCAGCGTGTGGAGGAACACCGTATTTAAATGCATCCAGAAGGAATCCAAAACGTTCATAAGCTTCTTCCTGAGTAAATCCTAAAGCTGCAAACATCTTCTCCTGAATTACCGGATTGTAGATACGCTCGCTGCCGCCGCCTAATTCTACACCATTCAAAACGATGTCATAAGCTGCTGCTCTGGCTTTCCATGGTTCGGAATCCAGATAACAGATATCAGACTCTAAAGGCATGGTGAACGGATGGTGCATCGCAACCCAACGCTCCTGCTCTTCGGAGTACTCAAGAAGTGGGAATTCCGTTACCCAGAGGAAGTTGAATTTATTATCATCAATAAGTCCCATCTGTGCGCCTAATTCCAGACGGAGAGCGCCCAGAACTGCATAAACGTTTTTATCGGTATCGGATGCGAAGAACATCATGTCGCCTTTTTCTGCGCCCATTTCATTGCAGATTTCAGCCAGTTCTTCTTCCTTCATGAATTTAGCGAAAGAAGATTTATAAGTTCCATCTTCGTTAATTGCCAGATAAGCTAAACCTTTTGCGCCGATGCCTTTTACGAATTCTACTAAAGCATCAATTTTCTTTCTAGGCATAGAAGCCATGCCCTTAGCGCAGATACCTCTTACAGAAGATCCTTCTTTATTTGCAGGGCCGGAGAATACGCTGAAGTCACAATCCTTAACGCATTCCGTAATATCCGTCAGTTCCATACCGAATCTGGTATCCGGTTTATCGGAGCCGTAGCGGTCCATAGCTTCCTGCCAGGTCATTCTCTGGATTGGAAGTTCTACATCAATGTCTAAGATTTCTTTGAAAACATGAGCAATTAATCTCTCGTTGGTTTCCATTACCGTGTCAGCATTTGCAAAGGAGAATTCCATATCAATCTGTGTGAATTCCGGCTGACGGTCCGCACGAAGGTCCTCATCACGGAAGCATCTTGCGATCTGATAATAACGGTCATAGCCTGCACACATTAACAGCTGTTTGAAAATCTGTGGAGACTGTGGCAGAGCGTAAAAGCTGCCTGGATGAACTCGGCTAGGTACCAGGTAATCTCTGGCACCTTCTGGAGTGCTCTTGCAAAGCATTGGAGTTTCGATTTCAATAAAGCCTTCGGAGCTCATAAAGTTTCGAACGCTCTGAGCTACTTTGCTTCTTAAGATAATTTTTTTCTGAAGGTCCGGACGTCTTAAATCCAGATAACGGTATTTTAAGCGAAGCTCATCTCTTGTCTGGCTGTCTTCCTCGATTGGGAAAGGAGGAGTAAGACTTTCGGAAAGAATTCTCAGTTCTAATACTTTAATTTCCAGTTCGCCAGTCTCAAGATTTTCGTTTACAGCGCCTTCACGTTTCTGAACCAGACCGCGAATTGCAATAACGAACTCGTTTCTTAAGCTTTCTGCTTTTTCATATCCTTCGGCTCCAATATTGTTCTCATCAAACAGTAACTGAACCAGGCCGGTTCTGTCTCTTAAGTCAACGAAAATCAAGCTGCCAAGATTACGTCTCTTGTTGACCCAGCCCATGAGCACAACGCTTTCGCCTATTTGTGCATTAACAACTTCTGTACATCTGTAGCTTCTGGTAAAGCCACTCATTGATTCTGCCATTTTCTTCTCTTTCCGCGGGGTTACCGCATTTATTTTTATTTATTATTTAATAACTGACGCAATATCATTGATGGAAACTATCGTTTCCGTTCCATCTGCCATATTTTTCACCTTTACTTCGCCAGTTGCAAATTCATCTTCTCCTACGATTACAACATAAGGAGCATTGATCTTATTTGCATATTTCATCTGGGCCTTTACGGACTTATCCAGATAGTCCGTTTCTACGCTAAGGCCTTCCTTACGCAGCTGATCTACCAGCTTGTAAGCTTTCGCTTTTACGCTGCCCATAAATCCTAAGTAAAGGTCCGGTGCTTTCACACCGCCTAAGTCCACTTCTTCCAGCTCCAGGAAGTAAAGAACTCTTTCCAGTCCCATACCGAATCCAGCTGCAGGAATGTCCTGCTTTCCATCGATTTCATGAACCAGATTGTCGTAACGTCCACCGCCGCATAAAGTAAATCCGTCTTTATTCACGAATTCAAATACGGTCTTTGTATAGTAATCCAGACCTCTAACGATGCCTGTATCAATTTTGAAATTAATCCCCAGCTCGGTAAGTAAAGCCTGTAATTCTTCGAAATGCGTTTTACATTCATCACACAGATAATCGATGGTTCTAGGAGCATTGGCAACAACTTCCTTGCATCCTTCCTCTTTACAGTCGATGACGCGTAAAGGATTCTTTTCCATTCTTTCCAGACAGGTCTTGCAGAGTTTTTCTTTATGCTCATTTAAATAAGCCAGTAAAGCTTTGTTGTATTCTGCACGGCACTTTGGACAACCGATGGAATTAATATGTACTTCAATATCATTTAAGCCGAAGCTTTTAACCAGCTGGCTAACCAGGCTGATCAGCTCCACTTCAACTAAAGGACTTTCCGAGCCAATATATTCCACACCGAACTGATGATGCTGACGAAGACGTCCGCTCTGTGGTTTCTCGTAACGGAAAGCAGGAGTAACATAGAATAATTTTGTCAGTCCGCTTTCTGCATACATGCTGTGCTCCAGATAAGCACGAACTGCGCCTGCAGTGCCTTCCGGTTTCAGAGTAATGCTTCTTCCGCCTTTATCTTCAAAGGTGTACATTTCCTTCTGAACAACGTCGGTAGTTTCTCCAACGCCTCTCTGGAAAAGAACGGTGTGTTCGAAAACAGGGGTCATAATCTGCTTAATATTGTAAGTAGCTGCAATCTTTTTGCAGATTTCCTCTATTTTTTCTCTTTTTGCCATGGATTCGCCGTACCAGTCTGCGGTTCCTCTTGGTGCCTGTGTAATCATAAATGTGACCTCTCTTAATTATATTAAACTGTTATCCGTTTTGTTACGGTTCTTAGTCTGACTTTTGCAGGTTTACTGCTCTACATATCCGTGCATTCTTCTTTCGCCTTTAATATCCGTAGCACGCTCATGTCCCGGATAAACCAAGGTTTCTTCCGGCAGAGGAAGAAGTTTGGTATGGATGGATTCCATTAATGCACGCTCATCTCCTCCAGGGAAATCCGTTCTTCCCCAGGAACGGTAAAACATGGTATCACCAGCGAGAACAAAGCCCCCTTCCGGGAAATAATAGCAGCTTCCGCCCGGAGTATGTCCAGGAGTATGCAGTACCTGAATCTTCAGTCCCGCAACGTCCAGTTCTTCTCCGCCTTTCAGCTTAACGTCCTTTTCGTTCAGAAGAATTTCTACCATGCCCAGATTCTTATATCCATCCTTCAGCATGTCCTCATCTGCTTCGTGAACATAAACCGGAATATCATATTTCTCACGGATTTCTTCCAAAGCCAGAATATGGTCTGCGTGAGCATGGGTTAAAAATACAGCCACAGGTTTCACGCCCTTCTCTTCTACGCATTTTGCGATAAAGTCGGCGTTATCGCCCGGATCGGTAATTATGGCTTCTTTATTTTCGTCGTTGGCAACCAGATAGCAGTTGGTTCCCAGCATTCCTACTCGGATACAATCTAAACTAATACTCATTTTTTCATCCTGTGGTTCGTGTAATATCAATTACTCCATCAATAGCTTTCAGTTTTTCAATAACCTTTGACAGTTCATCGGTAGAAGAAACTTTAAAGCCCATATCGATGGTCGCAACTTGCTGCTTGTTTATTCTAACATTCATATTAGTAACATCAAGATTTTTTTCTGACATTATCTTAGAAATATCAACCAGGAGTCCTACGCGGTTTCTCGCATACAGGCTGATTTCTACCTGATACTTCTCTTCCTTGAAGGCGGATGACGGTTTATCCCACTGGGCGTCAATCAGTCTGGATCTCTCGATGCTGCTTAAGTTTACAATATTTACACAGTCCGTTCTATGAACCGTGATGCCTCTGCCTCTGGTTACGAAACCAACAATCTCGTCGCCAGGTACCGGCGAACAGCATTTTGCAAAACGAACGGCTACATCATGGATGCCTTTAACGACAATACCATTACCATGTTTCAGTTCGGACTGTGGTTTAGATGAAGACGCACTTCCTAAAACGTCCTCATCGGTCATTTCATTCTTCTTGTTCTTGCGGTTATATTCTTCCAGAACACGGTTGACAACCTGTCCTTCTTTCAAACCACCGTGACCAATCGCAGCCAGTACCGAATCCCAGTCCTTACAGCTATATCTGGCTAAAACAGGAGCCTGATATTCCGGATGGAAAATATCCATGTTGTCCAGGCCTTTGGCTTTCATGTACTTCTCAACCAATTCCTTGCCGCGGACAATATTTTCTTCCTTTAAGGCATTACGGAACCACTGGTTGATCTTCTGTTTTGCACTCGGACTCTTTACAATATTCAGCCAGTCCATGCTAGGACCTTTGGAGTTTTGGGACGTAATGATTTCAATACGGTCACCATTCTGAATCTTGTAATCGATGGTTACGATTTTATCATTTACTCTGGCACCGATCATTTTATTGCCGACTGCCGAGTGAATTGCGTATGCAAAGTCGATTGGGGTGGAGCCTGCAGGCAGGTTCTTAACATCACCCTGAGGAGTAAAGCAGAATACGTTGTCAGAGAAAAGATCCAGGTCGCTCTTTAAGAATTCCATGAACTCCTTGTTATCGCTCATTTCATTCTGCCAATCCAGAATCTGTCTCAGCCATGCTAATTTCTCTTCTTCGCTCTGTTTGATGGTCTTGCTGTTTGCGCCGATGCCCTCTTTATATTTCCAATGGGCAGCGATACCATATTCCGCCGTACGATGCATTTCAAAAGTTCGGATCTGAACTTCAAAAGGCTGACCAGAAGGACTGATTAACGTCGTATGCAGAGACTGATACATATTCGGTTTCGGCATGGCAATATAATCTTTGAAACGTCCAGGAATCGGTTTGTAAACTTCATGAATGATTCCTAAAGCCGCATAGCAATCTTTTACCGTCTCAACTTTAATACGTACAGCAAATAAGTCGTAAATCTGGTCCAGAGAACGGTTCTGGTTAATCATCTTCTTATAGATGCTGAAGAAATGCTTTACACGACCGTCTACTTCACAGTCAATGCTGGCCTCAGCCATATGCTGCTTGATCTCTTCCACCATCTGGGAAACGAAATCTTCTCTGGCGCTTCTTCGTATCTTAATGTTTTCAACCAGATTATAGTAAACGTCCGGCTCGGAGTATTTCAAAGCCAAGTCGTCCAATTCAATTTTAATTTTGGAAATACCAAGACGCTGGGCAATCGGAGAATAGATGTCCATCGTCTCTCTTGCTTTTTCCTTCTGTTTTTCACGGGACATGTACTGGAGGGTCCTCATGTTATGAAGACGGTCGGCCAGCTTAATGATAATAACCCGGATGTCCTTTGCCATGGCCAGGAACATTTTTCTTAAGTTTTCTGCCTGTACCTCTACTTTGTCTGCAGAATACTTAATCTGGGTCAGTTTGGTAACACCATCTACGAGTTCTGCAATTTCCGTTCCAAACTGTAATTTCAGGCTATCCAGAGAAGTCTCCGTATCTTCAACAACATCATGAAGAAGACCAGCGATAATGGTCTCCTTGTCCATTTCCAGTTCCGCAAGAATAATTGCCACTTCTACTGGATGGGTAATGTAAGGTTCTCCGGAACGACGTCTCTGATCTCCATGAGATTCTTTTGCGACATCATAAGCCTTTTGGATTTCGCTGATGTCCGAAGAAGGATGATAATTCTGAACAATTTCAATCAGCTTTTGAAAGCGCTCGTCCGGATTTAACGGTGCGGCAGGCGCATTAATACGGGAAAGAGATTTCTGACTTTCCGGCTTTCCACTGAGGCTTAAAGACTGCTCATTTTGCTCTGTATTAACTTCTGATATTTTTACTTCTGCCATACTGTATCCGTTTCTTCTGATTCAATGTAATCTATTGTAATTTCTTCCAAAGCCGGTTCTACGGCTCCTTCCAGTTCTTCCGTGGCTCCTTCTAATTCACCAAGGTCCAAATCTTCCACTTCGATTACTGGCAGAGCTGCTTCTTCGGTCTTCGGATTTTCTGGTTTTTTCTTCTTTTTATTTTTATTCAAAACGATAACCAAAATCACTGCTAAGGCAATAATAATCGCCAAGGCAATGGCCAAAATGACAATAAACAGTTTATCGTTGGATTTTTCTACTACTTCTTCTGTCGCCTTAATCTCTGACCTTGTAAGAATATAATCCGAGCAGTGAGATAAATCAAATTTCAAATTTCCTTTTTCCGGAATAAGTTCTTCTTTGACCAGTTCCAGTTTTAAGTCTTTTGGATTGAAATAATAAAGTCTTACTTTGTCCGTATCCTTAAAGTCTTTATCTACTGCCAGGGAGAATTTTGTTCCCTCCGGAAGATTTCCGGAATAAGCAAAATTCAGGAATTTACAGGAAGCATAGTTGGATAATTCATTTATTTTCTCTTCATTATCGGTCTTAAAAGTTACCGTCGGGTTAAATTCCTTAAAATCCTTTGCTGCTGCAAAATTCTTTCCTTCCAGGGTCCATCCATATACGAATTTATCGTCTTTATCATACAGATTCAGGTATAAGGTCTTGCCCCATTTACCGATAGCTGAAATCATCTCTGAGTTTAACACATCTCCCTCTTTCAGTTTAACGGTAACAGCTGTTTCTGTATTCTTTTTATCATTCAGGTAGGAGATCAGGTCTGCGAGAAGAATCTTGTCTCCTCTTCTTGTAACTTTGACGGTGTAGGTTTTTGAAAGGCCGTTTTCCGCTGTAACTGTTATTTCGAAAACATTTTCTCCTACTTCCAGTTTCTTCTCTCCCGCTCCTTCTACCGTTGCATTTTCGTCGTCTGCCTGAGCAAGAATTTTTATTTTTTCTACTCCGCCACCGACCGTTACGGAATAAATGTCATGACCTTCATCCTTCAGTTCATATCCTTCTACAGACAGGGACGCAAGGTCACAGTTGCCGGAGCCTTCTCCCGTTTCATTCCCGTTAATGTAACCGCCGTCATAGGAATAATCATCGTTATAATCCGCTCCGCCAGCATTACCGCCAGTACCGCCAGCGTCATCATCATAACCTAAAACGGTAATGTAACATGCTCCGCCGCCGCAATACTCCTTAGTAATTCCGTCCGAAACTTCGCAATCACTGACATAAACAGCGCCTTCGCCTTCACTGACCGCACGATAGGTATAGGAAAGGCTAACGCTTCCGCTTCCATCCCAACCGTCCGCAAAATAGTCATTGGCTCCAGATAAAAGTCCATCGCAGCTGATAGCGCCAGAATATGCATAGATTTCATCGCCATACAATGTAACCGTTACGGTTATGGAATCACCCACATAAACGGTATAATTATCTGCATAGATATCTACTCCTGCTGCATACGCGGTCTTTGGTGCAAAAGCTCCAAGGCCTAAGATAAACAGACCCGCCGCCAAAACAAACGCTAAAATTTTACCAGACTTTTTTCTACTCATTCTTCGCTGCTTTCCTTGTATAACAAATCGATTTTACCTAAGATGTGCTTCTTTACTACCGCCAGATCGATTACGTCAATGGCTTCGTCATGATTAATATCTGCCAAACTGAAGGATTCTCCCTCCAGAGTTGTTTTTCCGAGAATATGTTTTTTCACTAAGGCCAGGTCGATTACATCGATAACGCCGTCATGGTTTACATCTCCGCACCGGAAAGTTTCCTCACCTACAGTAATGTCTCCGCCGATTGGGCCTGTCGGTTCTTCCGGTTCCTGAGGAGTATTGGTAACCAGATAATATAAATCACTGTCCGGATAAATCATATCCATATCCAATCCTGTGCCAGAAATACCTTTTACTTTTCCGGCATCTGAATACTGCCATATATCGCAGTCCAGGGACGGAGCGCTGACACCCCAATGAGCCAGCCAGATCAGACCGTTTTCACAAAGAGCCTCGTAATCTAAGATCTTTGTAAAGTAATCCCGATTGGCATAAACACCAACGTTGGAATAGCCATTGGCTTTCATCAGATCCATAAATTGAATACAGAAATCGGTCAGCTGAGCACCATGAGTGTATGGGTTAAATCCATGTCTTTCTTTATAGTAATCCGCATCTTCCATATCAAACCAGATGCCCAGTTCCGGATTATATCCGTCAATCATTCGTAAGGTATGATTCGCTTCGCTGATAACCTCTTGCTCACTGATTGCATAAGAATAAATATACAC
>JAZUGA010000057.1:0-4182 GCA_045640945.1 Lachnospiraceae bacterium
GGCCAATTAAGGTGGTACCGCAGATTATGTCTGTCCTTATGTTTGTAGGGGCAGACTTTTTTTATCGAAAAGAGACCAGCGGCCGCGGATAGCGAGAGGAAGTCGAGCTTGAAGTGAGCCCAGCCGCTGATTTAAAAATAAATCATCCAAAGGGAGGAAAACAAAATGAAAAATGATGGAAGTAAACAAAGAGAAATCGATAAGAGGACGATTCCTTATAAGCTGATTCTGGAAGAAAGAGAACTCCCTAAGTACTGGTACAACGTAAGAGCAGATATGGAAAAGAAACCGGCTCCATTGCTGGATCCGGAAACCATGAAACCGATTACAGAAGAAGCCTTAAGAAAAGTATTCTGTGATGAACTGGTGAAACAGGAACTGGATGAAACTACAAGACTGATTCCTATTCCAAAAGATATTTTGGATTTCTATAAAATGTACCGTCCGGCACCATTGATCCGGGCTTACTGTCTGGAAGAAAAATTAGGAACGCCGGCTAAGATTTACTATAAGTTTGAAGGAAATAACACCAGCGGCAGCCATAAATTAAATTCCGCGATTGCCCAGCCTTATTATGCAAAGAACCAGGGCCTGAAAGGTGTTACTACAGAAACTGGCGCCGGCCAGTGGGGAACGGCCCTTGCTATGGCTTGCTCCTATTTGGATCTGGAATGCCAGGTATACATGGTTAAATGTTCTTATGAGCAGAAACCGTTCCGTCGTGAAGTCATGAGAACTTTCGGAGCTTCTGTTACACCTTCTCCATCCATGACTACCGACATTGGACAGAAGATTTTAGCAGCTCATCCAGATACTTCCGGTAGTTTAGGCTGTGCAATTTCCGAGGCTGTTGAAGTTGCAACTAAGACCGAAGGTTATCGTTACGTTTTAGGAAGCGTTTTATCTCAGGTACTTCTTCATCAGACCATCGTAGGACTGGAGTGCCAGGCGGCTTTTGAAAAATATGGAGTAGAGCCAGACGTTATTATCGGATGTGCAGGTGGCGGATCGAATGTAGGCGGACTGATTTCTCCGTTCATGGGTGAAAAATTAAGGGGCGAAAAAGACTATCGTTTCATTGCCGTAGAGCCAAAGAGCTGTCCTTCCCTGACAAGAGGAACATACGCATATGATTACTGCGATACAGGAAATATCTGCCCACTTCAGAAAATGTACACTTTAGGAAGCAACTTTATTCCGTCTCCAAGTCACTCTGGCGGTTTAAGATATCATGGTATGAGCTCCATTATTTCTGAGTTATATGACCAGAAACTGATTGAGGCTGTCAGCGTTGAGCAGACCGAAGTATTTGCTGCCGCAGAAGAATTTGCAAGAGTAGAAGGCATCCTTCCTGCACCGGAAAGCAGCCATGCAATTAAAGTTGCCATGGATATTGCCAAGGAATGCAGAGAAACCGGCGAAGAAAAGACAATTCTTTTCTGCCTTACCGGAACTGGATATTTTGATATGTTTGCATATGAGAAATTCAACAACAATCAGATGGAAGACTACATTCCAACCGACGAAGAATTACAGGCAAGCTTCGCAACATTACCTGTTATTAAATAATAAATTCTATACAGCGAATAGTATTTTTGAAGGAACTGGGCAGCCAGTTCCTTTTTGCTTAATGAAACCACGCGATAATCATGTGGCTCTATTTAGCTTAAGCGATGTATTCAGATAGAAAAACTCCTAATAAATTTCTGGGGTAGCAAGTAAACGAATCTCGAATTGGCAGGTGTTTCAATGCACACTTGTGGGCTGCTAATAGTATTAGGACTATGCACGAAACGGGAAAACCACCCGCTTAGCGAGTGGTTATTTAGTGCAGTTGATAGCTGAAAGGCTGTATTAGCGACAAAAAAAGAATTCATGTTTCAAAAATTGGCAGGAAGTGATGACTAAAATAAAAAATCTCAGATATGTACCGGTTTGTGTTCTTACACAGGTGAAAAATTACGGATATGTACCAGTATTGATTCTTGCCGAGACAAATAATTACGGATATGTACCAAAAAGGTGAGGAAGAAGTTTCTGCTTAAGAAAAAAATTACGGTTATGTACCAGCTGATGGGAAAAAATGGTACATAAGCGAAATATTTGAGCTGAACGAGAGAGGCATATGGTACGCAACCGTGAATTTTAGTCGAGGCGAGAGAGGCATATGGTACACAACTGAGATTTCTTGTCGAAACTGTAATAAGGTCTGCTGAATGTCAGGTCAGATTTAAATATAGAGAAGAGGTACATTTTGTGTGAAATCAAAAAGAAAATCACTTGCAACTGGGAAACAATAGGACTATTCTAGGAAACGTGGCTTTTTGCTGACTAGATAAAAATTAATAAGTCACGGAGACGGATTTGAATCTGAATCAATAATAAAAAGGATATCTGTAAAAAAACAGTTAAACGATAGAAAATGACCCAAGAAATAAAAGAAACAAAAGAACAGGAATTTAGTAAAGAAGAACTGAAGAAGGCGGGATTTGACTTCCTCCATTTCCTTCAGAAACTGTTACTGGCGGTTATTATCGGCATTGGTGTTGGAGCTTATGCCTGCGCCTTTGCTTTATTGATCGATTGGATTACCGGATTCCGTAATGGCCATCCCTGGCTGCTGTTTCTTTTACCGGCAGGCGGTTTGGCAATCGTAGGATTTTACCATCTGCTGAAAGTTAATGAACCGGGTGGAACCAACCGTGTTTTGAAATCTATTTCCTCCAGTGAGGAACTTCCTTTGAAAATGACGCCTCTTATTACGGTCAGCACGGCCATTACCCACCTTCTGGGCGGCAGTGCAGGAAGAGAAGGTGCGGCTCTTCAGATCGGCGGCAGCTTAGGCTCCAGCCTGGCAAGACTGATCAAGGCAGACAAAAGAGAAGTAATCATATTAACTATGTGCGGCATGAGCGCTGCTTTCTCCGCCATGTTTGGAACGCCTCTTACGGCAACAGTATTCGCCATGGAGGTTATCAGTATCGGAATCATTCATTATTCGGCGATTGTTCCATGTGCAGCAGCGTCCCTGACCGCAGGCCTTATGGCAAGGCTGATTGGCTATGTTCCGGAAAGTTATCCGCTGGTAGATTTTCCGAATTTCTCCTGGCTTTATGGACTGAAGGCAGTAGGCTTAGGCATCGCCTGTGCACTTGTCAGCATCATCTTCTGTTTTCTCCTTCATAAGAGCGAGCATTACTATAAAAAGTTTTTCAAAAATCCATATCTGCGCACCGTTGTTGGCGGTGTTCTGATCGTTGTCATCACATTGATCATCCAGACCAGAGATTTTAACGGCGCAGGAATCCCTGTGATTTTTGAGGCAATTCAGGGAAATACCAACTGGTACACGTTCCTTCTGAAAATGATTATGACTGCTCTTACATTGGGAGCATGCTATAAAGGTGGCGAAATCATACCGACGATTTTTGTTGGTGCAACTTTCGGATGTCTTTTTGGGCCGATCATTGGAATCAGCGCCCCTGTGGCAGCAGCAATGGGCGTTTGCGGATTATTCTGCGGAGTAACCAACTGTCCATTGGCCAGCATTGCTTTGGGCTTTGAATTATTTGGAATCGGAGGACTTCCTCTGGTGTTGATTGTGGTGGCAGTCAGCTATCGTCTGTCCGGATATTATGGAATTTATACCGGCCAGAAAATCATGTATTCCAAAGACCTGCCGGAATTCATAAACCGGACCAGAAAAGAATAAAAAAACTTGAAAAATAAAGGAAAAGTCATTGACAACAATAGGTTTTGTTGTTAATATACACAGGTTGTTAGCCTTTTCTTAGAAGCAGGAAACTCCAACCTCTTCTCAGAAAATGGCGGTTAAAGAAGATTTAGGAGGAAAATTATTATGATCACACCAGAAGTAAAAGCTCAGATCGTTAAAGAGTTTGGCAAAACACCTACAGACACAGGTTCAACTGAAGTACAGGTAGCTATCCTTTCTTACAGAATTAAAGAACTTACTGAGCATTTAAAAACACACAAAAAAGACCATCACTCAAGAAGAGGACTTCTTAAGATGGTTGGTAAGAGAAGAGGACTTCTTGACTACCTGATGAAAAAAGACATCGAAGCTTATCGTCAGTTAATCGAAAAACTCGGAATCAGAAAATAATCAGAATGTTCCAATAGACTTTAGGGTACGCCTTAAAGTCTATTGTTATATTATCA
>JAZUGA010000058.1:0-11082 GCA_045640945.1 Lachnospiraceae bacterium
TTGATAATGATATGAATATTGTCGATGTTGTCGTTGTAAATGGAAATATCATTATCAAATAAGGTATGGAGGCAACAAATTGAATATAAAATTTAAAAGAATCATAAGCTTTATTGTTATCTCTATATGTTTAATCTTTCTTATAGCATGTGGAAAAAAACAAAAAAGTGTAGATGTTCCAGAAGATGTTCCGTCAATTTGGCTTGCATCCGTAATGGCTAAATCTGGAGATTCGGAAGTAAAAATTCCAATCAATATTTCTAATAATCCAGGAGTACTTGGTATTACTTTAAAGCTTGAATATGATGAGTCTTCTTTAGAACTTTTAGATGTTATTCATGGTGAGGCATTGCAGGAATTGACGTTTACTCCTCCAGGAATAATGAATAGTGGATGTCAGATGTTGTGGGATGGAGAGTATGTAAATCCTGAAGAAGTAACAAATGGGGAAATTGCCATACTGTGTTTTTCTGTTAGGGACAATACCCCAAAAGGTGATTATGAAATCTCCGTTAGAAATATAGGAGATATTATAGATAATGATTTAAGTCCTGTGGAATTTGCAATAATTCCGGGATGCATAACAATAAAATAAATAAAAAAGAGGCTATATGAAACTGAAAAAAATAATAACATTTATTGTTACGATGTTAATGTTTTTCTCTGTTTTCCAGGTAGGAACATTGCCTGTTTATGCAGCAGACCAGAATGACACGGTTTTGACTGTTGAGACGACAAGTGGATTTCCGGGTTCAGAGGTTTCGCTGGATATTTCCATCGCAAATAACCCTGGACTGTTGGGAATGACATTGTACCTTGAATATGATGAAGACATTTTGACATTAACGGAGATTGAGAACGGAAGCGCCCTTGGGGGCATGACTTTCACGACTCCGAAGGACCTCCATAGCGGCATCAACCTGCCATGGGATGCTGAATGGGTAGATGCAGACATCAATGTTGACGGAATTATTGCCACATTGAAGTTCACCGTATCTGAGGAAGCGGAAAGCGACGATTTTGCCGACATCACTTTGAGCTATGACCCAGGAGCAATCATTGACGATGACATGAATCCTGTTAATCCGAAAATCGTGCAGGGCGGCGTCAACGTACAGGATTTTATCTGGGGTGATACAAACAGTGACTTGTTAGTCAATACGACGGACGTAGTAGCCCTCCGCAGATACATCGCCGGTGGATATGGAATTTCCATCAATGAGAAGGCAGGAGATGTTAACGTAGACACAATGCTGAACACAACGGATGTCGTGCTGATCCGTAGATTCATCGCCGGCGGCTATGGAATAACTTTCCCATATGGCCAAAATCAGCCTCAGGAATGTAAGCACTCAATGACCCATGTTGCGGCAAAGGCAGCGACTGAAACCGTGGACGGTAACCGGGAGTACTGGTACTGCTCTAAGTGCAACAAATATTTCACGGATGCGGACGGAAAGAATTCCATCGCCTTTGAGGATACCATCATCAAGGCAGAAGGAACCGGTGAGAGATACACCGTCACATATAACATCGCAAATGGAGACGATTATCTTGCATATCTGAGCGTGGATAATTCGAACCCTGGTTATTATGTACCTTCTGAAGGACTTACCCTTAAGAATCTGAGTGTTCCGGGCTATAATTTCCTTGGCTGGTATGATCTTCCATCCGGTTCGAACGCAGAAATTTTCAAGAAGATTCCTGTAGGAACGACGGGCGACATCGAATTATACGCACACTGGGAAAAAATCCAGTACACGATTACCTTTGATAACTCGTCAATGAGCCTGCCAAGCTCTACTAAGACCTATACCGTAGACCAGCGTGTGACCCTTGATAAGCCTACGATAGACAGATACGTGTTCCTCGGATGGACCACGGACAAGGACGAACTGGTATCCGAAATCAAGCCGGGAACTACGGGAAACATAAAACTCAGCTCCAACTGGACCAGCAAGAGAAACCTTGCCAGACCGGTTGCTAAGCTCGGGGATCCGATCATCGTTGAAGATACCAACGAGGGAAGACTCCTCTTCACCTATGAGATCGGACAGGTCGAGAACGTGCCTCTGTATACGATAAAGGAACTGCCATCCGCAGGTGGCGTCGTATCGGTATATACGGAAACCGTTACAAAGGGAATGAGTAAAACTGAGGCAACAAATGTGGCAGAATCCATCGACCATATAACAACTGATTCCACCGCATGGACCCTCAGTGAGGACTGGAATGAGACGACACATGTAGAGGATTCCGTACTCAATGAGCATGGATATGACAGGACGACTGGAAAGAATATCGCAAAGACTTCCAGCAATACCTATACATTGACGACCAATGACTATGACAATACGGTCGTAAAATCCAACGAAGGAACGGTTGCGACAACGACCCAGTATGACACGAACGAAGTCAACCAAAGAGAGACCTGGGAATCCAAGGCCAGCCTGAGTGTCAGCGATACCGAGTCCGCAAAATACACTTCGTCTGCTGAAGTCAGTGCGGAAGTAGGTGCCAAAGGATTCGGAGTTGAAGCAAAGGTGGGAGCAAGCATGTCCAGCTCTTCCGAAATCAGTTCAACTACAACGGCTGGAGCATCAACTGAGGCAACGATAGCACACGAGAACACCTCTCATTCCAAGACCGGAACAGATAAGGTTACGGTTGAGGATAATACGACGACGACGACGACCGACAAGGGATGGAGTAAGACCGAGAATTCATCGAGCAGCTCTTCCTCCAGCCTTACACAGTACGAAGAAGAAGTTCTGTCCGAACTGATAGCTAAGGAACACACCTATGGACAGAGCTATGCGAAAGGCGGCTCCAACAGTACATCCGCTGACTCAACGATATCAACAGGAAAGAGCAGTTTGTATTCAACTACATTGACTTATTTCACATCTGAAGAAACGACGGAAGGTGTGCAGTATACCATCGGAGGGGAATCGGACGGAAACTACCGACTTGTCCGTGCAGGAATCGTTCACGTATTCGGTGTCGTTATCTATGATATTGCAAGTGCCGAGTACAGTGTAACGACCTATGGTGTCCTCGATGATGATACATATACCTACATTGATTATTCTGCAACGGGAGCAGCAAAATTCGATGATAACGAGAACGGAGTGCTGCCGTTTGAGATACCGTACTTTGTTAATGATTACGTAAACGGACGTGTGCTGAGTACCGAAGGTCTTGAGTATGATGTGAACACCCTGTCATGCGATGTGTATGAGGGAACCGAGACATCCGTTGTTATTCCGGAATTCATTTCTGTGGATAATGTCGATGGCACATATTCGGCATATACAATCAGAAATCTGGCCGCAGGCACCTTCAGCGGCAATGCAGATATTAAGAGCGTGCTGCTGAGCAACTTCATCCGCGAGATTCCTGCTTCGGCATTTGCTGGATGTACATCTCTTCAGTTCGTATACGGATCCGAGATCAGTTCCATCGGAGCCAATGCCTTTGACGGATGCACCTCACTCGGCGAATTCAAGGTATCATCGACCGTGGAATCCATCGGAACGGATGCCTTCAAGAATGTTGATTCGATCGTTGTGGACGCTTCCTGCAAGGAAGTCGTGACAGGAGCAATCAATTCCGGAGCAAAACGCATCACGATCAATGTATCCAATATCAGCGATGAACTGAACGGAGTGACACTGGAGATACCGGATACCGTAGAGTATTTCGAACTCCAGGGCGGCAGAAACACATTTAGCGGACTGAAGATCAAGTCTGATGCAGGTGAGACCGTGCTCAACGGAATCAACATCACGGACAGCACCGGCATCCCACTGGAGATTTCCTCCGAGAAAGTGACACTGAACCAAGTGAATGTGGAGTCACCAAGCTATGTACTGCTGCTGAAGGGTGAAGAACCTACCGTCAGTCTGTATGGAGCTTCCAGCTTCGTTTCAGGTTCTGAGAATGCAGTGGTATGCAGGAATACGACATTTGAAAAAATCAACTCCAACCTTACCACAAAGCTTGAAATCACGGGTAACCTTTTAGCTTACAACGAACCGACCGACGAGCTGTTACTCATCAGCTTCCCTGAATTTGGTGAGATAGTATCACTGACAGAAGAGGAATATGATCAGTACATCCGCGGATGCTTGTTTGTAAACTTCAATGCGAATGGTGGAACCGTTGGAACGGAGAGCATGGTTGCGTATATCGGAACCAAGGTAGGAACGCTTCCAACACCGAAACGTGATTACTATACATTCAACGGATGGTATACCGCAGCATCCAGCGGAGAGAAGGTTACGGCGGATACCGTATTCAATTCCGGAGAAGACGTGACCCTTTATGCCCATTGGACCCAGAATGAGTTATCCGGATGGGTAACCACATCCAATGTTCCGTCAGGAGCGCAGGTAGTTAACACGAAGTGGGAATATGACCTGACATCATACACGACGTCATCGTCATCCTCACTGTCTGGTTGGACGAAGTATGATACTAAGCGTACTTCATGGGGAACCAAGCAGGGACCTGTATATTCAGACCCAAGCAATGGAACCAGAAATGTTACATCTGAACAATATGTAACATCTACAACAACTCATTATAAGTATTACCATAGATATGGAACAGGAACGAATGTATCAACTGGAGAAACAACTACTGTATGTGGTACAGATTCTTCTCTTCCACGGGGTGCAAGACATGAGATTGACCTAACATATCAGTTAGATAAGAAAAGCACCACCGGATCGATACAGTGGTATGGTACTTATAATTGCCCTGTATGTGGAACATTTGGTAGAAATTTCTGGGATTCAGATGGAACCTATACTACAAATAACTACGGAACTCGCTGGTATTACCAGGAGCCAGTATACACATACTACTATAAGAAGACGGAGCATAAGTCGACTACCGCTTCTGACCCAACAGGACAGACGAATGTTTCTAACGTAGTTAAATATGTTCAGTACAGAAATAAATAGTTGGTGAGATAACATAATTTTAAATTAATACATAAAAAAGAAACCCTTCGGTTTTATCCGATGGGTTTCTTTTTATTCCCACAGTCTCGTATTCTTTGAAATATCTACACATTATAGTATAATAATTTACATAAAATCTCGTTGGCTTAAGTGTATAGCCAAAAGCAAATCGTAATCGTATAAACAAGTGACAGACGAATTACTAGAATCAAATAAAGGGGAATGCAAAATGAAATATCCGAATCTTTTTTCTCCGTTGGAAGTCCGCGGCAGAATCCTTAGAAACCGAATTATGTCAGCACCGAACATGCTGTTTCAGGTAATTAACGGTAGACCGACGGATATGTATGTTCAGTATCTTGAGCATAAAGCAAAAGGTGGAGCAGCAATCGTAAATCTTGGTGAAATGACCATTTGTGATGGTGCAGCTCATGTACCGCCGATGGTATTGAATGAAGACAATTTAACCATTCTTGGGGAAATGGCAGACGCTATTAAGCAACATGGAGCTCTTGCTAGCGCAGAGCTTACTCATAGCGGAAAAAGAGCGAAGGCAGCTTACAATACAGAAATTATCGGACCAGTAGATGAAATTACGGCGGATGGAACCAAAGTAAGAGCTATGACCGTAGAAGATATGGAATATATCGCAGAAGCCTATGCAGATGCAGCGGTTTATGCAAAACGTGCAGGCTTTGATATGGCTCATATTCACGCAGCTCATGCATGGTTATTCCCTCAGTTTTTGTCTCCAATTATGAATACTCGTACCGATGAGTATGGCGGAAGCTTAGAAAACCGTATGCGTTTTCCATTGATGTGTCTGAAGAGAATCCGTGAGAAGGTTGGAAATGATATGATCGTTTCTCTTCGTCTTTCCGGTTCTGAAAGAAATCCAGAAGGCTTCACTCCAGAAGATATTGCAGTATTCTTAAGCAAAGCAGAAGAATACGTGGATTTAGTTGAAATTTCAACAGAAGAAGTTACTTATTTTATGCCTTCTGCGTACGTTCCATATTGCCTGAATGCAGAATTTACAAAACGTATTAAGGCTACGGGCCTTGTACATATTCCAATCTTCCTTTTAGGTTGCGTTATGACGGCAGAAATGGCAGAAGAAGTAATTGCTTCCGGTATTGCAGACGGTGTTTCCATGTCTCGTGCGTTGATTGCAGATCCATGCATGCCGAATAAAGTCCGGGCTGGAAAAGAAGAGGATGTTATTCCTTGTCTTCGTTGCATGCATTGTACCGACAATGACAATGCTAGGAGATTCTTCGAATGTAGCGTAAATCCAACGAGTGGACACGAAGCTCGGCATGGTTTTTCCGAAGACCTGGTTCCTGCAAAAAATAAAAAGAAAGTTCTCGTTGTTGGTGGCGGCCCTGCAGGTATTATGGCTGCATGCACCGCGGCAGAAAGAGGACATGAGGTTACTTTATGTGAGAAGAGTGGCAACCTGGGTGGAACCATTCGTTACGCTCTAGATGATGAACTGAAGCCAGATCTGAAGAGATATTGCGAATATATTATTAACAGGGCACAGAAATCTGGTGTAAATCTTATGATGAATACTGAGGTTACTCCAGAATTGGTGGAACAGCTGGCTCCAGAACACATTATTGTTGCAACAGGTGCGAAGCCAGTTGCACCGACCTTCTTAAAAGGTTACGAAAAAGCTCATCATGTATTAGATGCTTACAACAATCCAGAAACCATTAAAGGCCAGAAAGCAGTTATTATTGGCGGTGGTTTAAGTGGCGTGGAAGCTGGATTATTCCTTGCAAATAAGGGATTGGATGTAACGGTTCTGGAAATGGATAAATGCCTTTCTAATAGTGGCGGTTGCTACACCTTAGGTGTTATGCTGAAAGTAAGAGAACTGGGCGTAAAATTAGTAAATGGAGCAAAGGTTTCTGAAATCACAGATAGCGGTGTAAATTATAGTATGGATGGCGCTGACCTTACGGCGGAAGCAGATTGCGTATTCTATGCCGTTGGAATGAAGAGTGATAACGAGCTTTATAAATCAATTGCTGACAAGGCGCCATTTGTTGATTTGATTGGTGATTGCCGTATGGTAGGCCGTGTAGGAGAAGCTACCCATAATGGCTATTTTGCTGCTATGGACATTGGAAACATTTAAGCCAATTTCTTTATGGAGCGTAATTGAAAATTAATAAAATTCTATTATAGGGGGAATTTTTATGGCATACGAAATAATAAAAATTGATGATAGAACTTGGACCGTAGAAGATCAGTTAGGACCTGGCAGTGTAACCCGTTTCTTTATTCTGGCTGGGGAAGAAAAAGCTTTAATGATTGACGCCGGAATGAATACAAAGGATGCCAAGGACATTGCTGAGAATATTTTAAAAGAAGCAGGACTCGGCGGACTGATCAGCGAAGAAAATCCAATGTTATTTGCTATTACTCATGGTCATGGAGATCATTTAGGTGGAGCAGATGCGTTTAAGAAATTCTATATTACAAAGGCGGATTGGGAAGCGTTTAACTTAAAAGATCAGTATCCAGAAGCTGAGTGTGAACCGATTTTTGATGGTTTCCAGTTTGATTTAGGCGGAAGAATTATTACTGTATTTGAAAATCCGGGACATTCTCCAGGCAGCGTTGCTTATTTAGATGAAACTCACCGTTTCTTGTTTACAGGAGACTCCGTACAGAACGGTCATGTTTTCATGATGGGAGCCATTGGAGAAGAAGATATCTTTGGCAACAGCCTTCTTGCTTTGGAAAAGAAAACCGCAGGAAAATTCGATAAGATTTATGGCTGCCATGGTGGAATTCCACTTGGACCAGACCATATCATGAAAGTATATGATGGCTGGGAAAAAGTGCTGAAATGTCAGAAGGGCGAGTCCACTTGCGAGGCTGAAGGCATAGGATGTCTTCCTTCTACCATGAATGGAAAAGAGATTAAGGATTATGCCTGCGATGGTTGCTTTTTCTACGTTGGATAATAATTAATTTAGTATAGAAATTTCATTGCTTATGTTTTAAGCGAAAAAAGAAAGGAGTAAATAAAAATGTTATTTACAGTAGACCAAACAAAAGAAATTTTGACTGCAGAAAATTTAGAGGAACTGAGTGCAGTCCTGAATCCAGTTTGGAAATCCGAAGATCATTACCCATGTTTATTTAAGGAATTAGAAAAATTCTCTTTAGACCAGAAAAGACAATTATTTGGAAAACAGATTGAAATTGAAGAAATTGAAGATGGAAAAATGTTCACATTGGAATTTGTGGGAGAGCTGACCGATGAAGAACTGGAAAATGTAACTGCTGGTGGCTTTTGCGAAAACTTTCAGATTATGCAGGAAAAACATTTCCAAGGCCCGTTCTATAAACCAGTCCTTTATCTTTATCCACAAGAAGAAACCGCAGTGTCTGTAAAACTGGAAAAAGAAGGCCTGAAACTTACCTGTACTTATCCAGAATACAAAGACGGATGGAATGTAATCGCTTCACCAGATGGAACTTTGAAAGCAGATGGAAAAAATTATAGCTACCTTTACTGGGAAGGTGAAGGCGAAGCAAATTGGGACTTCAGCGAAGGCTTCTGCGTAGCAGGAAAAGATGTAGCAGCATTCTTAGAGGATGCCCTTACAAAACTTGGCTTGAACCAGAGAGAATCCAATGAGTTCATCGTTTATTGGTTGCCAAGAATGCAGGAGAACGCTTATAATCTGATTTCTTTCCAGATGGAAAAATATGATGCAGCAGCACCGTTAGAGATTGCTCCAGCTCCAGATACGGTAATTCGTGTATTTATGGCGTATAAACCGTTAGAAGAAGCAGTTGAAATTAAGCCACAGGAACTTTCTGCTCCAGAGCGTAAAGGTTTTACCGTAATTGAATGGGGCGGAACTTATGTGAATGCAACCGCCAACGTGATGGAATAAGAAATCCTACTTTAACCGATGTTTTATATTTTAAAGTCCGATATTGCGTTGCGCTCGTGGAAGAATATTCCTTTTGCCTATCAGGTTGCTCATCAAGCCGAAGCGAATTTGCTTTCGAAAGATGATTTCCGTTTGATGCTGCAATGTGACGGAAAAACAGATTTGGAAGAAACCAATCAGCTCCGGATGCTTCAAAAGCTGGAGCTGATTGAATCTTGCAAAGAGGGCGAAAAAACTCTTACCAGTTGGCAGCAATATCGGAACTATGACAATCTCTATACTCCTTATATGAACCTTCAGATAACCAGCAGATGTAATTACAATTGTCTGCATTGTTTTAATGCAAAAGATAATGAACATCAGCAGAGCGAATTAAGTCTGGAACAGATTCTGGATATTTTGGACCAGGCGGAAGGTTGTGGAGTACATTCTCTTACCATTACGGGCGGGGAACCGTTAGTTCATAAGGATTTTCAAAAGATTGTAGATGCTGTTTACGAAAGAAATATGATGATCCGGGAACTGAATACCAACGGTCAATTTTTGACTCAGGAACTTCTGGACCATTTTAAAAATATCGGATGTCAGACCGCGGTTAAGATTTCCTTTGATGGCGTGGGATTTCATGACTGGATGCGCAATAAAAAAGGAGCGGAAGAAGAAGCTCTTCGCGCCATGAAACTTTGCATAGCAAATGGGTTTGAAACCAGGGCCCAGATTAATCTGAACCGTCAGAATAAGGACTGTATGGTAGAAACTCTGGAACTTTTAGACGAGTTAGGGCTTTCCAGTGCCAGAATTATCCGTACGACAGAGGTTCCAAGATTGATGTCCCAGAATGGTGATATCTGCATGGATATTACGGAATATTATGACAGCGCCTTGGAAACGATAGAAGCCTATGCGAAAAAGACGCATCAGATGGGAATCGTCGTTTGGCAGTTTTTATCTTATGATCCGAAAAGCAGGTGTTGCAGCTTTACGCCGAAATGCAATCCTTCGTCTTATCGAGAAACCATACCTTTATGCAAAGGGGTAAGGGGAATGATTGCAGTAAATAGCGATGGGGGAGTTTTCCCATGTATGCAATCCGTAGGAACCTTTATGGCGGATGGAGTAAAAACACAGAATTTGTTTGAAACGCCCCTGAAAGATATTCTCCAGCCCGAGTCCGAATATATGAAAATGGCAGATTTACGGATATCGGAGCGACTCGGTCACAACCCAGAATGCGCCCAGTGTCCTTATTGGAAAGCGTGCCAGGGAGGATGCCCGGCCATTGGTTATATTTGTTCTGGAGGAGACTGGCTGGGAGTTGACCAGTGGAAATGCGCCTTTTTTAAAGGTGGTTATCATTTAAAGAAAATTCCAGGCGTGGAAATCTTAAATTAGTGCCAATCTGTTGCTTGTGTACCCTTGACTTTATCGTTTCCTATGGTAAAATTATAGCAACTTTTAAGCAGCACAGAGAGGCGGCAAGGTGATTACTATGAGAGACAGTTTATTTAACGTGCAATTAAATCTGGCAGAAAAAGTGACAGATCTGCCTGATGAATTAAATATTTCTACATTTAGTATTTTCCCCGGTTTCTGTGATGTTCATGTACATTTCAGAGAGCCGGGTTTTTCATATAAAGAGACGATTCGTTCCGGTTCTATGGCGGCAGCATCTTCTGGTTACACCGATGTATGCACGATGCCGAACCTGAATCCAGTTCCGGATTCCGTTGAAAACCTTAAACAACAGCTGAATATTATTGAAAAGGACGCCATAATTAACGTTCTTCCTTATGGTTCCATTACCGTAGGAGAAAAAGGAGAAGTCCTTTCGGATTTGAAGGGAATGGCTAGTTCTGTTGTTGCTTTTTCGGACGATGGAAAAGGCGTTCAGGATGCTGAAATGATGAAAGAAGCCATGCTTCGGGCGAAGGAATTGGGCAAAATCATCACGGCCCATTGTGAAGACAATTCTTTATTACACGGCGGCTATATTCACGATGGAATTTACGCAGCGGCTCATGGACATCAAGGAATCTGTTCCGAAAGCGAATGGAAACCGATTGAACGGGCTATTCTTTTAGCAAAAGAAACGGGATGTAAATATCATGTATGTCACATTTCTACCAAAGAAAGCGTCGAACTAATCCGACAGGCGAAGAAGGATGGAGTAGACATTACCTGTGAAACAG
>JAZUGA010000059.1:0-6160 GCA_045640945.1 Lachnospiraceae bacterium
TCATTATGAAGGAACAGATAACGATTATAACAGTATTGTTCCACCGACGAATGCAGGAAAATATGTTGCATATCTCTCCTACAAAAATAATGAAGAAGTCAAGATTTCTGCTGCTTTTGAAATCACTCCGTCAGACACTCCGGAGGAGCCGACACCGGATGAACCGGAGGAGCCGACACCGGATGAACCAGAGGAGCCGACACCAGATGAACCAGAAGAGCCAGCGTCAGATAATCCAAAGACAGGCGATGAAAGCACTGGGACTCTTTATGTTATCATCGCAATTCTGTCCGCAGCACTGATACTTCTTGCGCTGGGATATTCAAAAAAGAATAATAAGAAATATATGGATTAAGGATTTTCAATCACTGATTAAAACTTAAAAAAATTATGGCCGATATTCCTGGAATATCGGCCATTTTGTTGTTCTTTTGTTTTTTTATTTTACTCGTTTTGCCAGAGTCCAGCAGATGGCACCAACAGCCATGCAGCCTGCAATTACATATACACCGACATCGTATCCGAAATTCTGAATGATGAAGCCGAAGGCAAGGCCGAACGCTACAGAGCCAATCTGGGTTACAGTGTTTTTGAAAGAGTTTACGATTGGCATATCAGATGGAACTTCTGCAATATCAACAGCCGATGCAGAGTTCAGACCGGTGATTCCTCTAGGCAGTGTGCAATACAGAAGAATGTAAACCCAAAGCAGATTTGCCGGAAGGAAGGTTAAAACGATCAGCGCAATACACGCCTGAATAAAGGCTGGGATTGCCAGTTTTCTTTTTGTTTTCAGTTTGTCCGAAAGCAGTCCGACTCCAATCATGGAAGCCATGCCGACGAAAGTAAAAATGGTGTACAGATCGGCAGCTTCGGTCTGGGTCAATCCTTTGCTTACCCAGTATTTTAAAATATAGGAAGCAAAAACGGTAGTTACTGCATTGGTCATGATTCCCGCAATCGCAATGAACCAGTTGGAAGGATTCTTGTAAATACGCATGGTCTGTTCCCTGGTAGGTTTCTGGGAACTTGCACGACCATAAACTCTTGCATGCTTCGGGATGCAAAGAAGCCATACAATAGCAGAGAGGCAGTAAAGACCTGCAATGGCTGCAAAAATTACCTGGAATTTAATGCCAGTTGCCATTAAAGCGGTACCGGTTTTGGTAATGACAATCTGAGGGACAACGCCTAGGAAAATCAATAAACTGCTCCAGATGGCAATTCTGCCTCTCGGTACCAGATTCTGGGAGAAACTGGTGGATACCAAAGTCGTGATCAGCATACCGCCGCCCTCAATGACACGGCCGATTACAAATACGACAAAGCTTGTGGTGAGTACCTGGGTCATCATTCCGCAGATACAGATGCAAAGACCTAAAGGCGCCGTCCATTTACATGGCAGTTTTCTTACGATATATCCAATTGGGATTGCACAGAAAATGCTGACATAATGCGAGGCGGTATTGATGAAACCGTAAGCACCTTCTGCGATTCCGAAGAAGTCCATGATCGGCTGCTGCATCGGAATCAGTTTAAAATTTCCAAATCCATGGGCCAGAGTACAGAAAAGAATCGCTGCAATCATAATAACAACTCTTTTTTTGCTGTACACAGGCTCGGTAGTTACTGTGGTTGTATTTTCCAAAATTTTCTCCTTCCTACTATGGCCCCTTCGGGACTGCACTGCGGTCGTCGAGTACATTCGTACAAGCACGATGTCCTCTCCTTGTCGCTTATGCAAAGACACCACGAAAAAGAATTCTCCGTGGTGTCAATTAATCTGTTTCGTCAATATTTTGTTTCTCAGGGTAATATAGAACTAGTCTGGAATTGTTACAAATCCATTTATTTTTGTAACAATATTACGATTACTATAATACATTGTATACAATTGTGTCAATGATCGAAAAAGGGCGATAAATATTTGCTTTTCCCCATGGTTTCCCATGGGAAGATTTCTTCGCCATTTGGGGTTGAAATGTTTACAAAAATGAAGTAATATTACGCGGGGACTTTTTATTTTTTTTTAATAAATAAACAGATTAAGGGGTAAACAACAATGAAAAAGAAATTCTTAGCAGCGTTGTTGTCTTTTGTTATGGTAGCCACAAGCATTGCTGGCTTTGTTGGAACCGTTTATGCGGATACCAATACAAACAGTAATGAACCGGCAGCACCAATCACGGGATCAACGACACTGGACAAAAGCGGCGTCAATCTCGACTATGCATCTGACGGCAATTCAAGCCATGTCGAGAGCGCATTTGATGCTATCCCAGAAGATAACGGAAAAGTTGCAACGGATAAGACCGTCGAATATGGTACCAATGAATACAAAAAAGATTGGACCTATGATTACGACGAGTTTTCTATTACGTTGTCAGGCCTTGCACAGCAGTATATGATTTCTAACTCGGTAAAAACTTATACCCCGGTAGACGTTATACTGGTTCTTGACATGTCCGGATCTATGGGAAGAAATGACCGTTGTAAGACGGTAGCTACTGCTTCCAATGCGCTGATCAACAACTTGATGAATCTCAATGATAAAAACAGAGTAGGCGTAGTAGCGTTCTCAAATGATAGTGAAGAAGTACTTCCTCTGGGACGTTATTACACTTCTAGTAGTACTGTAGCTAATCCAAACTATGACACCTCAGCAGGTGGTGGCTACACTTACTTAGAGTGCCCAACGGATAGTCCTTCTGCAGGTAATTATACCTTCCGAACAGCACGGAATCTGCGCTATGCATCTTCCGATGCTACCTTAAAGGACGGAAGTGGTAATCCTACGACAACGAAACAGAATTCGGACTCTTCTTATGAAACTATTAAGAAGGATTCTTATGTTTACAGTAATGGCAGCCGCCATGACATCATGACAACTCACTCTGGCACCTTTACTCAGGCCGGTATTGCTCAGGGTGCGAAACTGCTTCTGGATAATCAGGACACAACCTTTACGGATGAATATGGAGAGACTTATAGCAGAATCCCTATCATCATTCTTCTTTCCGATGGTGATCCTACTTATATTACTTCAAACTATACGAATGTTCCTATTAGCGGAAGCACCACTGGCAGACAGGGAAATGGTAGCTATGATAGCGATACCAATAACAAAGGTATCCAGGGCTACTACACCATTCTTTCCGCAAACTATTACAAGAATAATGTTACAGACCACTACAAGATGGATTCCAATGACCCAAGAGTTGCCAAAATGTATTCCATCGGTATGGGAATCAGTGCAACCGACAATAACGATACAGGTCGGTCTCGTTCCGGTGATAACTATAAGAGAGCGGTATTGAATCCAAGTGAAGCGAATATTAAGGCACTCGATGCGGATAATCTTGTATCTTATAGAACTGGAGCAGGAGAAAGAAATATAGATATAAATGAAGAGAATACTTCATTTATGCTGAGAGACCTTTTGGCTAATAATTACACCGGAGGCGATATTTACGTTAGCAGTGGAAGCGGTTCCAGCAATCGTGTTAGCAGAACTTCCAACCCTTACTCAGATTACGCATATGCAGATGGTGCATACTTCAACACTGATTTCTCAGATTCTGAATTAATTGAAGCATTTAATAAGATTATTGAAGAATCAGCAGAAGTACACCAGTACAAAGACTGCTTTACAGAATTAACTCCTCTTACAATCGTTGACTATATTGGTGACGGATTTGAAATGACCTCAGCTCCGTACCTGTACTATGACAGTTACAATGAAGAAACTGGCGAAGTTGAAATAAAAGAATTCGTTCCAACCAATTCAAACCCACCAGCTACTACTGGCACAACTACTTATTATTATCATTCCGGAACAATCAGAACCGGATTCTATGATAAGGTTGTAAAAGAGGGACAGTATGATGTCCTAATTTCCAGGGATCAGGATTTAAGTAAACTCTCTGATGCTGATACTATCAGCGTAACCGTGGATGCTACGAATGGAACAGTCACAGTTAACGTTCCTGGCGAATTAGTTCCAGAAGTTGAAGCGGATAAGAGTATTCCAAATGTTTACCATATCCCTAATCCATTAAGGGTTGTTTATAAGTTAGGTCTTAATGCAGAAAGCAAAAGAGCAGTTGAGACTATGAAGCCAGGAGATGCAGCAAAAGAATTCCTGACCAACCCTTATGATCCAAATGACAAATATAACAAAAATAAACAGGCATATTCCACCTACCAGCCAGATGATGACAACCCTTATTACACCACAGAATACGGTGAGTCCAACCCTGGTGATATGAAGGGCGAAAATGGAAGACCGAAGACAAATACAAGTACCGGAGAAACGATTGATACGAACGTATCCGGTACAAATGATAACTTCTACGAGAGAGAAAGAACACAAGACGATTCTGGAAATTACATTGTTAACAACTATCTGTACAATGATGGTCGTCTTAAATTCACAGCTCCAGAAACTTCTGTAAAAGTTGTCAAAGTATGGAGCGGAAACTTTGAACCAACAGATGCGCAGTTAGAAGAAGAACCAGTAATGGTTCAGCTTCAGCGCAAGACTGCAAATGAGACTTCTTATGCTAATGTTGGAAACCCTGTTGCTCTTACAGTAGATACAGAAGGTAAACTCTCCTATTCATGGACTGGCCTTGAAATTAATAAAGTCATCGTGCCAACAACCACAGATGGAGACGTTACTTACGAACCTTATACATATATCGTAAAAGAAACACAGGCACCAACTGGTTGGGACATTGCTGATGCAGAGTATGGAACATTAGATGATGGTACACTTACAATCACTAACTTCTCAAAGAAATCTGGTTCTGCTGTAATCAAAGCTACAAAAGAACTGGAAGGCCGTGCTTGGTTAGATACCGATGAATTCACTTTCCAGCTTCAGACTCCTGATGGAAGTGTAATTGATACTAAGGTTGCAACAAAATCTGCACCTACCGTTACATTTAAGACACTGAACTACACAAATGCTGATATTGATGAAACGACAGGTGTAGGACAAAAGAAATATATAATCACAGAGCTTGTTGATAATGATCATCCATTACCAGCTGGTGTAACGAAGACATCAGAGGATGTTGTTGTTACCGTTGATATTGAAGCTGTTTCCGCAACAGAACTTGAAACAACAGTAACTTATGGCAATGATCCAACAGCAACGAGCGGTATTATTACCAATACTTACAGTTCAAAGGGCACAACAGCGACCATTGAAGTAAGCAAGACAATCGCCGGCTACACTCAGGGAACAGGAACACAGACCCTCGACAAGACCTTTGAATTCAAACTGTACGACAGCGAGGATGAGCAGGTAGGCGACCCAATCACAATCACAACAACTGGTGGCAATGGAAGCGCAAGCTTCGCAGCAATCTCCTATGAAGAAGCAGGAGAATACAGCTACACCGTAAAGGAAACCATCCCAGATCCATTACCAGCAGGATGGACCTATGACGAAACAGCATATCCAGTAACCGTAAAGGTAGAAGATAATAACAGCGGACAGCTTGTCGCAACCGTAAACTATGGTGAGGGCAAGAATAATGCAGGATTTACCAATACCTATTCAAATGGCACAACAGAAGTTGAGCTGACCGTTGCAAAGGAAATCAAGGACGAATCCGGAAGCGCAGTTGACGGAACATTCTCCTTCGAACTTTCTGACGGAAAAGGCTACACTGACACAAAGAGCATCACAACTTCACAGCTGAAGGGCAGCGTAGCACTGAACAAGCTGGTATTCGATACGGCAGGAACCTACGAATACACCCTGAAGGAAATCGTACCTTCCAGCACGACACCTGGTATGACCTATGATACAAAGGAACATAAGGTAGTCATCACTGTAACAGCTGACTTCGATACAGCAACACTGAATAAGACAGTAACTATCGACAATAAAGAAACAACAGACCTTACAGTATCCTTCACCAACGTATATAACCCAGAGGATACAACAGCAACTATTGATGTAAGCAAGGAAATCGCCGGCTACATTCAGGGAACAGGAAGCCAGAGTCTCGACAGAGAATTCACTTTCACCCTGTACGACAGCGAACATGAGCAGGTAGGCCAGCCGGTCAAGATCACAACCAAGAACGGTGCAGGAAGCGCAAGCTTCGCAGCAATCTCCTATGACAAAGTAGGCGAGTACAGCTAC
>JAZUGA010000060.1:0-3141 GCA_045640945.1 Lachnospiraceae bacterium
TGATGCATTGGATGTATTCGGTGCATTCCCAGACACAACCACGATTTCAACTTTCGGAGCAACCGATCCGGAAAGATATGGAATTTTCGTAGTAACCGTTGGTGGTGATGAAAGCATTACTTGGAATCCAATTTCAGAAGACGGTGAGTGGGACGCAGAATTCGACACAATTTATTTTAACGGCGATGCAGGCGTTTTCGCTTTCCAGCCAGAAGAAACCGTACAAAAAGTAACTGTTAGAAATTCTGTAGGCACAACTTTGGGCGCAGAACAGAGCGTAAGCGCATCCGAAGACGGAAGCTATGAAGTACCAGTTACTGCAGGAACAAATATTATCGCAGTAACAACTGCAAAAGGCACGGATTATCAAATCGTACGTGCAAAGAAAATTAATTATACCATTACAAATAATACAACAAAAGAATCGAAAGTAAATGACGCACCGGAAATTAAGACGGGTGATAGTGTAACCATTTCTTTCGATAAGCTGCAGATGCCAATTCCAAAATTCAGCGGAATTTATAACCCTGGATATTTGGGAACTGGAAAAACTGCTTATATGTTAAACGACACCGCATTACTTACCAGCAAGGGAACTCAGTATGATTTCTCCGTAAATAATGACATTACTTTCGTTGCTCATTTTGCAGGAGAAAACAATCTGGAGGGCTATATTAGTCTTTCTTCTATGGGAAGTGATTTTGGCGCACACAGAGATGTAACAGATGCAGGTGTTCCTGCAAACATGAATGCATCCGAAAAATTTGGAAGCTTCGGTTCCTTACCAGATATCAGCTTTACCGTTACTGACAGTGAAGAACCAGCTTCTTACGAGGACGCAACAAAGATTACGGGCATCAGCGTTGTTGGTGGATTAAATACTTATACCAATGCGTTTAACTGGAATGCTGTTAAGAATGATACCAAGAACTGGACCAAGACAACAGCTCAGATGAAAGACTGGCCTTTAATCGCGAAAGTTACAGCAACAGATTACAACAACACAATTAAACTGAAATACTGGTATGACGGAGAAGAAGTAAATGAAAAAACTTTGTTCAGCGGTGTTTCTACAGAAATTAAAGATTTTGCATTAGATGCAGATAAGATTTTAAATCTTCAGGTTGAAATTGCTCCTTTAGATGCAAGTCTTGGCGATCCAGTGGTTTACAACTATCTGGTATTCCCAGGAAGCACAAACCAGAAGTATGTTCATCCAGTAATCAAAAATCTTAGTGTAAGTGCAGAGGGAAGAAAACCAGAACTGACACCAGCATTAAATACCTCAACCACAGATTATGTCCTTATGACAGATGATGCAGAAAAAGTAACTCTGAACGGAGAACAGTTGATTCAGATTTACAACACTTCCACAGCTGCGGATATGTCAGACGAGGTAGTTCTTACAAAACAAAAAGACGGAAAACCTGTTGGTGACCCAATTACGATTCTGGAAAAAGGCCAGCCAAACAATCCAAACAGATACTGGACGTTAAAAGATTTAGATATTACCGATGCAGATGCATTCGAAATCAAAGTAACTTCTTATGTTGATTCCAAATATAGCAGAACTTACCGCTTTGACCTTGAGGGAAAACCTGCAGAAAAGAAAGACTATAAAGAAGTTCTGGATGCTACAAATGAAGTGCTGAAAGAAATGGGAACACCAGGAACCGGATCCATCGGTGGAGACTGGATGGTAATCGGCTTAGCCAGAAATGGCGAAGAAGTATCCGATGACTATCTGGAAGAAGTAGCTGAATATATCGAAGACAACATGAATCCAGAGACAAAGAGACTGGATAAGAATAAATCTACCGAGAATTCAAGACTTATCGTTGCTCTTACTTCTATGGGTATAAATGCAAAAGATTTCGAAGGCGTAGATCTTTTTGAAGGTCTCAATGAGATGAAATATCTGAGAAGACAGGGCATCAACGGACCGATCTGGGCACTGATTGCTTTAGATTGCGGCAATTATCCAGAAGTGGAAGGTGATGTAACCAGAGAAGCCCTTATAAAAGAAATTCTTTCAAAAGCTCTGGCGAATGGCGGATGGGCTTTAAGCGGAACAAAAGCAGATCCGGATATAACCGGTATGGCAATCCAGGCATTAGCACCTTACTACAACAGCAACAAAGATGTAAAGGATGCGGTAGACAAAGCCTTAGAAGCAATTTCTGAGTCGCAGCAGAGCACTGGCGGATTTGTAAGCTGGGGTTCTGATAATAGCGAATCTTCTGCACAGATTCTGACGGCGTTAGCAGCTTTAGGTATTGATCCTGCAAAAGATTCCCGCTTTGTGAAAAAAGGAAATTCTGGTCTGGATGGACTTTTAAGATTTGCTTTGAAAGACGGCGGATTTGCCCATGTTCTCACTACAACCGACGGATACGAAGGTGGAGAATATAACCAGATGGCAACCGAGCAGGGCTTCTACGCATTAGTAGCTTATGACCGTATGCTGAACGGAAAGAATTCTCTCTACGATATGACCGATGTTTTTGATTGGGAGAAACTGGAGAAAGAATACGAGATTATTGAAGGTGCAGAACAGGAAGTTAAAGCAGGAACGACTGCAACCTTCTGCAGTAATGCACCATTCAGTAAATTCGATGCAGTGCTTGTAGATGACAAGGAAGTATCGGCTGACAACTACACAGCAGTAGAAGGTTCCACACGGATTACTTTAAAAGAAGACTTCACCAAGTCATTAAGTGTTGGAAAACATACTTTAGAAATTCGTTCAATCGACGGAAGCGCAGAAACTTTCTTTACTGTAACTGCAGCAAATCCAGATAAGGACCCGGATAAGGATAAGGACCCAGATAAAGATAAAGATCCGGAGAAAGACCCGGGAAAAGATAAAGATCAGCCTTCCAAGGATCCTGATTCTGGAGACAAAAATAAGGACTCTAAAGTTCCTGGTACCGGCGACACCAACAATGTAACTGGATGGTTGCTTGTTATGGCAGGTTCAATGATTCTGGCAGTAGTTGCCATGATCTTAAAGAAAAAAATCAGAAACAATAAATAATAATTTTTGGAGAAGATTGTTATGAAAAAAATAATCGCGGCATTATTGATAGGAATTTTGTGTGTAATTTCCCTTTGCAGCTGTGGAATTGATGAAGTCCCAGC
>JAZUGA010000061.1:0-10167 GCA_045640945.1 Lachnospiraceae bacterium
TCTTTCTATGCAGAAACGTAGAATTACGGTAAAAAGCGTAGAAAGATTAGTAAAAAAATATGCTGGGCAGGTAACACAGCTGAAAAAAATAACTCCTCATAAACTCCGCAGTACTTATGGTACCCAGCTTTACAAGGAGACAGGAGATATATATCTTGTAGCCGACGTATTGGGCCATTCCGACGTTAATACAACAAAGAAGCATTACGCCGCAATTGAAGACGAAAGACGCCGTATGGCCCGAAATAAGGTCTCATTACGCGAAGACCATGAATAGAAACCTTCTCAAAGTACTATTTTTATTAATTATTTGTTCTTCTGTATATAATTATTTAAGAAAATAGATATTGCAGGATTCAGATTCTTTTTATTCCAAACGGCGCAATTATCTGCCATATTATTATTTAATTTAATATCTAATATTCGAATGGATGGGTTGTAGGACAAAATGGACCGGTGATTTATTATTCCGATTCCCATTCCGGCTTCAATCCACATGGTAGCAGTTGCCAGATTTGGAGCGTATTTAATATTTCTTGGATTCACTCCATTCGAACAAAGAAGTTCTGTAATAATTTCTGATGCGATTGGACTATCGGCGGCAGAAATAACAATAAATTTTTCTTCTTTAATGTCTGATATAGTTTTTATTTCCTGTTCAATAAATTTATAGTACTTTGATACTGCTAACAATCCGATATCTTCATCTAGAGGTTCGATAATAATGTCATCCATATTTACCGTGTCAAATCTAAGAGTAATGGCAATATCAATTGCCCCAGAGGAAAGCCATTCCCGGAGATCATGAAAGCTTCCCTGGTTAATGGCCAGATCAATGTATGGATTTTCTCTCATGAATTTAATAAAGTCGTCTGTTAAATCATTTCCCATTCTCTGACCGGATAATATACCAATTGTTAATTGTCCGCTGTATCCCTCGCCTATTTTAACTACTTTGTCAATAATATTATTCAGATTTTGAGATAAAGAAGATAACTCTTCCGCAAGAAGAGCTCCTGCTGGGGTTAAACGGACTTTTTGTTTATCTCGAATAAATAAGATCGTTTTTAATTCTGTTTCTAACGATACAATTTGTTTACTAAGTCCTGGTTGGGATATGAATAGTTTTCTGGCGGCCTTTGTAAAATTCAATGTATCCGCTAACGTTAAAAAGCATTTTACTTGATTTGTATTCATTATTTTCACCTAAATAAAATGAGTCTGTCAATTAATAACAGACTCATTATAGCATTAAATTAAAAAAATCAATAACTAAAAGTTATCAATAGCTCTTTGGACTTCTTCCGAGAGCATCCATAAATGCCATAACATTTTCAGGTTTTGCATTCAAAGGAATTTCACATCCGGAAGAAAGCATAAAGCCACCAGCCATGCCCATTTGGATAAGATCTTCGGAATAGTTATATATATCTTCCGGAGAGCCAAAGGCAAACATTGTTGCAGGAACATCCCCTCGAATTGTCTGACATCCTTTAATTATTTCGTATGCTTGATGAATTTCTGTATCACCATCTAATTCTATATTCAGACAGCCTTTTGGTAATTCTGTAAAATGCTCAAACATTGGGAGCCAGTTACCATCCGCGTGAAGAATACTGATAAAACCTGCTTCATGATATTTCATTATGCAGTCTTTCAAAAATGGCCATACAAATTCATCATAGATATCCGGTGAAATGAAAGTTGCAGAACTACGCATAGCAAAGATTGCGATTCTATGTGCTCCGGTTTTTTTCGCAGTTTCAACAGAATTAGCAACATTATCGTCATGAAATGCTCGAATAACATCCATGATTTTACCAGGACAGTCGTACAGATCATATGTAAAAGCTGCCATAGAACGGGTCATGGAAAGATTATCAAATAAAGTTCCACCATTTCCATCAAAGCAGGAAACTACCCCATTCTGAGCAAGAAAAGCCTGAGTTCTTCCGGAGTTTGCACCTAATCGTGCATAGCGGGCACCCATTTCATCAAAAGATTTGAATCCATTGATTTTCATTGATTTTTCAGCATTCCAAGCCTGAATACCCATTTTTAATATTCGGTCATATTCTGATATATCATCAAAATATGGAGTTTCCACGAACTGATATAATTCATTATCTCCTAAATCTCTTCCCGGTAAACGAACCGGAAGTCCCATAACAAAAGTTGTATCACAAGGACACATTGGCATAGCAACATCGGGTTTGCCGTATATTTCCCAGGTTTTTAGAGTTGCATCCATCCAATTCTGAGGGTCTGAATCTAAAATCTCTTTCTGGGTTTTTCCGCCTAAAGGTCCATAAGTGGTAAGCATCATCGGCATTATCGGCATTTCACTTCGATCATTATACGGCGTTAAACTCATCATTTTTTCATAACGTTCAAATGAATTCATATATTTTACCTCCTTATGTGTCCGCCAAATTACATGACAATTATAATTTTTCTAAAAATAATTATCCAATAATTTGTAGTTATAATAAAAAAAAGCCTATAGTTTGCGTTCAAAATTACTTTTAGTAAAATTGAAGCCTTACTATAGGCTGAAAAAAACGAAAGATTTATTCAGCGAAATAAGCAACCAACAACTTCTGACCAGACATAATTTCATCGGAATGAAGATTGTTCATAGACATTAATTCATCAACATATTCTTTTGTATTCTTATATTCACCAGATTTATATTCTTTCGCAATACTCCATAAAGTATCACCAGACTCAATCGTTATCGTCTTATAATACTTATTCAGCTTTGCGGCTTCTCCGCTTTCATCTGCATTGGTAACAGTTTTATTTGTAAAAAGAATAACACAAACGGTAACAATGATAATAACTAAAGCTGTCATAAAACGGATCAGCTGTTTCTTAGCCTGATTTTTCTTGCTGTTTCTACTCTTTTTCATTATCTTATCTCCTGAAATATATAAACGAACATCTGTTTGTAAGTATAATACTATACGAACATTTGTTTGTCAATACTTTTTCCAAACAAATGTTTGCAAATGTTTGTTCGGTATGATAGAATACTATCAAAAGAAAAAGATGATAAAAGGAGTATCCTATGGCAAAAGAAAGAATTTCCGCAAAACAGCTTGAAATCCTTGAATTTATTAAATCAGAAACTTTGGCAAAGGGTTACCCGCCTACAGTTCGTGATATCTGCGAAGCTGTTAATTTGAAGTCTACGGCTTCTGTTCATGCTCATTTGGAGACTTTAGAAAAGAATGGTTATATCCGCAGAGACCCGACAAAGCCGAGAGCTATTGAAATTATTGATGATGAATATTCTTTAAACCGCAGAGAGTGTGCTCAGGTTCCGATTGTTGGACGTGTTGCTGCTGGAGAACCTTTACTGGCTCAGGAAAATATAACCGATTACTTCCCTATTCCTGTAGATATGCTTCCGAATGATCAGATTTTTATGCTGATTGTAAAAGGAGACAGCATGATTAATGCTGGTATTTTCAGTGGTGATAAAGTAATCGTAAGGCAGACAAACACCGCTAGAAACGGCGATATGGTTGTTGCTTTAGTAGAAGACGGAGCTACCGTTAAAACTTTCTATAAAGAAAATGGTCATATTCGACTTCAGCCGGAAAATCCGGACTATGATCCGATTATTGTTAATGATTGTACGATTTTAGGCGAAGTTATCGGAGTCTTCCGTTTATTTTAGTTAATAAAAACGATTAATTAACGCCACCCTTAAATGGGTGGCGTTTTTGATAAATAATACCAATATTTTTTAAGGAACTTTCTTTGTAAAAATCCAGCAGATACCGCCAACAGCTTGCAATGCTGCAAGAATATATATGGTTATTTCATATCCCCAGAACTGGATCGCATATCCCATTGCAATTCCACCTACTAAAGCGATAACCTGCGAAACAGTATTTCTTAAAGAGTTGATAATCGGAACCTGTGCTGGAGACTCTGCCAAATCTGACGAAGCTGCTTGTCCCATGCCAGTAATTGCTCTTGGAACGAATCCAAAAAGAATGATATAGATAAAAATTAATTCTTTAGGAAGAAGTACCAGGCAAACCATAGTTACAACACAGCCAAAGTAAGAGAAAATTGCAATTTTTCTCTTTGTTTTCAACTTTCCGGAAAGCCAACCGGAAATCAACATTGCTGCAATAGAAAATAACGTAGTATAGCTATATTGGTTTGCTGCTGTGCTCTGTTCCAATCCTTTTACAACCAGATATTTAATCGCGTATGCACTGAACACAGTAGAAATCAGCAGATAGAAACCCATTGAAATTGCAACTAACCAGTTACCAGGTTCTTTATAAACCCGTTTCGTTTCTTCTTTTGATGCTTTAATTACTTCTGTATTACCAACAATATTGAAGTCACCTGGCATAATCAATAACCAGAAAATACCGGCAACAACCTGTGCAAGCAGTATAACAGTAAAAATCATTTTAAAGCTAATACCCTGGCTTACCATAAGCCAAGTGGATACTCGTGTATTAATAATCTGGGCAACCATATTTAAAGAAATGTAAATGCTAACCCATAATCCGGATTTTTTGGGACCTACAATATTTGCTACCGCGCTATAAATAACTAAGGTGACAAATCCAAATCCTCCACCCTCGATGGTTCTTCCAACAACGAATAATACATAATTTGTTGTCACGATTTCGAGAAGCCCACCGAGCATCATCATGACATAACCAATCAAAACACTCCACTTGGGAGTAATTTTTCTGGTAATAAATCCGAATGGAATTGTAAATGCAATTACAAATATGTTCTGGCTGGTGGTAAGGAAGCTGTATGCACCAGAATCTATATTAAAATAAGAGCTGATAGCACTTTGCATCGGGACCAATTTAAACATTGAAAAGCCTTGTACAAACATAATGATGGCCATAATGACCATAATTCGGATTTTTCGGTTTTTTTCAATTGTTTCCATCATGTCTATATCCCTTTCAATTTTTCAGGAAATGTAGCATTCCCTACTTATTTGAATTGAAAAGCCTCTCATGTTCTGAGAGGCTTTTCAGTTGTTTCATAAAAGTTAATATTTTAAAGAAATTATTACTTAGCTGCTTTCTTAGCTGCGATAGCTTTTTCTTCCATACCAATTCTATCATACAAAACATTATCAACTGGAAGACCTGCTTCTTCACGAAGCTTTGCATCATAATCCGCAAGTTTCTTAGGATTGAACAGAACGTTCAGAACAATACTGATTGCACCAAGGATAGCTACGAAAATGAATGTTCCGTGGTAACCCAGGGATAAAGATCCGATTGCTGCGAAGATGTATGGGAATACGGCGTTCATAACGGTATTCAGAGGAGGAGCTCCTGTATAAACAGCTGGGAAGTCTTCCGGTCTCCAGTAACGAACCAGAGCTGAAAAACCGAAGTTAGAACCAGCACCCATGAATACACCAAGCATCATGGTAGCTGCAAACAGAGTCCAGCTATTATTAATAGCGCCAAGGATACCACAAAGGGTCATAACAATACTTGTGATAAAAATTGCTTTCTTTGTACCGTATTTTGTATCAAGAATACCAAGAATGTAGCTACCGATCATAGCAGAAATACCCATCATGAACAGTACGGATGTGAAGCCCATAGACATCAGCTTAAATCCAGGAATAGCAAAAATCTGGAACTTATCATTAAAGCTGATAAGTGCAGGAACGATCTGAACCATGAATGCAACTGCAGTCAGCATGATGATGTTTGTAGGGATAATAGCAAACCACCACTGAGCGCATCCCCAGATTTTAGAACGTTTCCAAACAGATTTCTTACGGTTTTCAAGCTCAATAGCGAGCTGTGCATCAGCCATTTCTTTTGTAAATGTCTTATCATTGTCACGGAAGCATCCAGCATCTTCAGGATATGTTTTGATGAAGAGTGCGCAGATAATAAGACCAATAACACATACGATAAAGTATGGGAGCCATGCACTAATGTTTGCTTTAACAACAGAACCGGTCTGGTTGAGAACTAATCCGTGCTGACCTGTGAAAAGGCTCAGGCAGATAGCAGAAGCAAGAGGATAAGATAAAGTTACAATACCCATAACGGTACCTTTTCTTCTTGGAAACCAGTTTCCGATAAGGATTGTGGTCATTGTGTTTGCCCAAAGTGGGAAAGTCAAAAGACCTGCACCAAAGCAAATGCACCACAGAACTGTCATTGTGTCTGCAGGAATCAGAATAATTAATGCACCAATAGCCATGGAAATTACACCAAAAAGTAAACTAAGGGCTTTCTGATTTCTGATACGACCAATTCTAGGAGCTACGATAAAGTAAGTAATAAAGAAGCTCAGTAAAGAACCGATCATGGTAATTAATGTTGTTACGGTTGTTCCTCCAACGATGTCAGAAAGAACGTTAACTGGATAGCTAGTAAATGCAACATATCCAACATATGCGCACATCTGATAGATCATCAACATCCATCCACGCCATCCAAAGCTTTTTGGCATTGATTGACTCATATTAGTTCTCCTTTTTCATATAAAGAATTTGCCTTTAAAAATTGAGTGTTTTCTCAAATATTTTTACAAAAAAATACTCAACAGTGTAATTTTATAAATTATATGAATATATGTAAAATTCCAAAAGAAACTAAGTTTATAACGAAAAGTTATTAAAAATGTCATTTATACCAATCTTTTTGATTATTTTCAGTAAGTTAAAATTTTAATAAAAAAAAGAGTCTGTTCATTCCAGACTCTTTTTAAGTATTGATATTTTACTTTATAATTCAGCTATTTCAACGGATTGGCCATCCACCCAGATTCTTTCCAGGTCATAGAACAAACGGTCTTCCTGGTTGAATACATGAATAATAACATCGCCGTAATCCATTAAGATCCATTTTGCATTCTGATAGCCTTCTGTTGACTTCGGGAAAACGCCTGCTTTGCCTAATTGTTCATCTACATTATCTGCAAGAGCTTTTACTTGACGGTCATTGGAACCGCCGGCAATAATGAAATAATCGGCAATAACAGAAATTTTGCTGATATCAATAATTTTAATATCAACTGCTTTCTTTTCATCAAGCGCCATAAATGCGTTTTTTGCTATTTCTTTTGAATTCATTTTCCCTCCGTTAATTTGCTGTAAAAATCATAGGTTGCTCTGGTTGCCGGGTCAATTTCCCTGCCATTTGCTTCCAGATAGTCAATGGTATTTTTTGCAATCGTACAAACAGCTTTATCGATGTCTGTAAAAGCCAAAGTCTGAATCTGCTCAATATGTGGGATAATATCGTCTCTGTTCGGTTCAATATAATCAGCTACATAAAGGATCTTCTGCAGCATTGTCATATTCGGCATTCCAGTCGTATGGGTACGGATAGCATCCTGAATGTCACGGTCTAAAACACCAAACTTATCTGCAGCAATTTCAGCACCTAATTTGGCATGAATCAGAGAATGGTTTCGATATTCGTATTCATTCAGCATGATGCCGTATTCTTCGCATAACGGGATTCGGTCCTCGTCCTCGATACATTTTGCACAATCATGTAAAAGACCTGCGATTTCAGCTCTGTCGGGGCTGTCGTAATGATATCTCATAGCAAGAGCGCTGGCTGTAAAAGCAACGCTGATTGTATGCCAATATCTTTCATAATCCAGATCATCCTGAAGTACTTCCTGAATAAAAGTTAAATATTCAAGTTGCATTTTAATCGCCTCTAATCTTCGTATAATTTATTATTTTTAATATATTCAATTACGCCGTCTGGAAGGAGATATTTTACAGATAAGCCATCATGAATCCGGTTACGGATATCTGTAGAAGATATTTCCATGTTCGGCATAAATACATTATATATCTTTGCGGAAAACTTTTCCTGTAAATATTTGATCTGACGATCCACTTCTTCGACATCAATGTTTCGTGTACTTGTCAAAAAAGTAGCTAAAGAGAAAACTTCCTCCGGACGATTCCATTTTTCCATCTGATATAAAGTATCGCTGCCAATAATGAAATAAATTTCAGCATCCGGATACTGTTTATGAAGAGTCCGTAAAGTATCTACGGTATAGGTATTTCCTTCTCTCTTTAATTCCAAATCTGAATATTCAAAGTGTGGATTATCCGAAATCGCAATTTTCGTCATTTCTCCACGATGAGAGTCTAAACCAACCTTATTCAGGTCTTTAAAATAAGGATCTCCTGCCGGCATAACCAGCACTTTATCCAGATGAAAACGGTCGTATGCAGTTTCTGCAAGCATCAAATGACCATAATGAATCGGGTCAAAAGTTCCGCCTAAAATTCCTATTTTCATTTGTTCTGATGTTTCTTCTTGTTATAACGATATAAAGTGATCTTTTTTCCCATAACCTGAACTACTTCGCTGTTGGTTCTGTTCGCCACCGTTTCTGCAATCTCTCTCGGATCATCAAAGCAGTTCTTTAATACACCGATTTTAATTAATTCTCTGGCTTCCAACGCTTCATCAATTGCATTGGTTACTTCTGGAGTAAGACTTTCCTTACCAACATTAATAATCGGCTCTAAATGATGAGCAGCGCTTCTAAGTTCAGCTCTTTCTTTACTTGTCATATTTAGTCCTCGTAATAATCAAATTCATGACCATAAACTTTAACCGTATCGCCTTCCTGGATTCCGCGGTTTTTCAGTTCATCCAAAATTCCCTGTTCTTTCATGAATTTCTGGAAGAATAAGAAGCCTTTTTCTGATTCCAGGTTGGTATAGCCTAACATTCTTTCAATTCTAGGTCCTTCTACGCTGAAAGTTTCTTCATCAACCTGTTCGATGAAGAACGGCTCGATTTCATTGCTGTAATAGTCATTTACATCAAATTCACTTTCAAAGAGTACATCTTCTTCCGCCTCAGAAAGTAAATCCTTTACATAATATAATAAGTCCTTTAATCCATCGCCAGTGGCAGCAGATATTGGAAATACTTTAATATTTTTATCATAAGATATCAACTTGTCCAGGATATCTTTTTTTTCTTCTTCATCAAAAATCAGGTCTAATTTATTTGCTGCAATTACCTGCTTTTTCTTGGAAAGAATATCGTTATACTGCTCCAATTCTTTATTGATTGCCACTAAATCTTCCAGAGGGTCACGTCCCTCTACACCAGCTGCATCAACTAAATGAATAAGTACACGGCATCTTTCAATATGCTTTAAGAATTCATGTCCTAAACCTAAACCATCAGAAGCGCCTTCTATTAGACCCGGAATATCAGCAATAACAAATCCGTCATCACCTAAATCTACAACTCCAAGATTCGGATCAAGGGTGGTAAAAGGATAATTGGCAATTTTCGGTTTTGCATTCGTTACTCTGGAAAGAAACGTAGATTTTCCGACATTTGGAAATCCTACAAGGCCGACGTCAGCAATACTTTTCAGCTCCAGAATAAGAGTCAGCTCTCTGCTTTCACCGCCTGGCTGTGCATATTTCGGAGCCTGCATTGTACTGGTAGCATAATGCATATTGCCTTTTCCGCCTCTGCCGCCTTTTAAAATTACAAAAGGTTCTTTGGAATCCCCCATATCATGGATAATCTTTCCGGTTTCTGCTTCACGAATCAGAGTGCCCTGGGGAACCTTTAAAATAAGGTCCTGGCCATTGGCACCATGCATACGGTTTTTCCCACCTTCCTCTCCAGGTGTAGCGGAAAATTTTCTTTTATGTCGATAATCAATAAGAGTGTTAATATTTTCGTCGGCAACAAAAATAACGTCTCCGCCTTTACCACCGTCGCCACCATTTGGGCCACCATCGGGAACGTATTTTTCTCTACGGAAACTTACATGACCGTCTCCGCCTTTGCCGGATTTAATTATAATTTTCGCTGTATCTGCAAACATATTTTTCCTTTTGTTTTGAAAAAAGAGCTTCAAATCATGTGATTTGAAGCCCTTAGTTTCGAATTACTCTTCTACTGGAATGATAGAAACCTGAGTTTTATCTCTTCCTAATCTGTGGAAGCTTACCTTGCCATCCTTAAGTGCGAATAATGTATCGTCTTTACCAATACCTACGTTCTCGCCTGGATGAATCTTTGTGCCTCTCTGTCTGTATAAGATGTTACCAGCTTTAGCAAACTGTCCATCTGCTCTCTTTGCACCTAAACGCTTTGCCTCGGAATCTCTACCGTTACGTGTTGAACC
>JAZUGA010000062.1:0-3679 GCA_045640945.1 Lachnospiraceae bacterium
TACCAGAAGAATGCATGCGTTTGGATAAAGCTCTGCATAAGTCTTGAAAGCAGTATATTCATCTGGGAAACTCATAACCCAGCTATGAGCATGAGTACCTTTTACTGCCACATCGAACATCTGGCCCGTTAAAACGTTCGAAGTTCCTACACAGCCTGCGATACAAGCAGCACGTGCGCCGTAGATACCAGCATCTGGTCCCTGAGCTCGGCGAAGTCCGAATTCCATTACACCGCCACCTGCAGCATAAACTACACGGCTGGTCTTGGTTGCAATCAAGCTTTGGTGATTTACGATATTCAGTAAGGCTGCCTCTAACAGCTGAGCCTCCATAATCGGAGCAACGACCTTAATCATCGGTTCATAAGGGAACATTACGGTTCCTTCCGGAAGCGCGTAAATGTCGCCGGTGAAATGATAAGAGCTTAAGTAATCCAGGAAGTCCTCATCAAAAATTTTCAGGCTTCTTAAATAAGCGATATCATCGTAAGAGAAGTTTAAATTCTTAACGTACTCGATTACCTGTACCAGAACACAGCAGATTGCGTAGCCTCCATCACATGGGTTTTTACGGTAAAATGCATCGAATACAACAGTCTCTTTGTTTCCATATTTAAAGTAGCCCTGCATCATAGTCAGTTCGTACAAGTCAGTCAATAAAGTAAGATTTCTTTTTTCCATTTTTTTCGGTTCCTTTCACAAGGTGATAATCTTTGATATTATAGCACATTCCAAAGAAATCGGATTAAAAACTTTCGGTCGTCGCACTTAATTTTATGCATAGAAAAAGCCGCACCGAAGTGCGGCATACTTTTTCTTTTTCTGATTAACGAAGTTTGTCGATGAAGCTTTCTTTCTTCTTTCCGTTTTTGCCTTTCTTAACTGTTTCAGCAATAGGTCCACGGATTCTTTTTGCCTGAGAAACATAGATACCGGAAACCATGGCATGTACTTCCTGTTTTGGGAGTAAGGTTTTGTATACGTCTCTATCACAGACAAAGTTCATAATACGGTTACCAATTTTTACTTTAAGAATAGGAAGCTTGCTGATTTTAGCCATAAACTTGGCATTTTCATAAGCTGCTTTTGGCAGTCCTGCATCTTTCAGACGCATTTTCTTCATATCAATGATATAAAAGTCCATCGGCTGCGCAGAACGCTGAATATCTTCTTCACGTTGTGCGTTCTTTTTATCCATTTTCTTTCCGAAAACCAGGAAGAAAACTGCTAAAGCCGCAGCGATACCAAATACGATAATAGTAATTATTAACCATGCAGACATGATCAAATCTCCTTTACGAATAATGTAAACTACAGTATTTTACACTATTTTGTTTCTTTTATCAATGTGTTCAGAATATATTTCTCCTGAACTTCAATATGACGTTCAATTTCCTTGCAGGCTGCTTTTGAATTTTTCTGTTCAATGGCTGCAATAATCTTTTTATGTTCGTCCACAATCGCCTCTTTATTTTTCATATCTTTGATATATTCAAAACGGTAGCGGAAGATATGTTCTTTCAGCTGATGAAGCATATGTACCAGACGGTCATTCTTCGTTGTGGAATAAATTACTTCGTGGAACTCCACATCCAATTTTGTAATTTCTTCGATGTTTTCTTCTGCAATTGCCTTGGCGATGGATTCGTTCAGAACACGCATCTTCACAATATCGTCTTCATTCGCATTCTTGCATGCCAGTTCGCAGGCAAGGCTTTCTAAAGACTTGCGGATTTCCAGAACCTCTTTCAGGTCTTTCTCGTTAATCGGAGCAACCTCTGCGCCTTTTCTTGCGGTCATAATAACCAGACCTTCCAGTTCCAGTTTACGGATAGCTTCCCGGACCGGAGTTCTGGATACTCCTAATTCATTGGCCAGTTTGATTTCCATCAATCTCTCGCCTGGTTTTAAATCTCCTGTGATAATGGCTTCTCTAAGTGTCTTAAAAACGATGTCCCTTAATGGAATATATTCATCATAGCTGACTTTTAAATCTACCATAGTCTTCTCCTTTGAATAACTCTAAACCTTTATTACATCCCTCTTCATCAGCAAAAATTCCGAAAACCGTAGGTCCTGACCCACTCATTAAAGTTCCCAGAGCACCTGCTGATTTTAATTTGTCTTTTATTTCCTGAAGCAGTGGATATTTTTCCAATGCAGCCTTTTCCAGTACATTTCCCATCGCAACGGCTATTCGTTCCAGGTCATGGGTTCCGATGCCACGGATGATTCCGTCAATGTCCGGATGCTTCACATCCGTCGCTTTATCCAGCTGTTCGTAAGACCATTTTGTTGAAATACCGAAATGTGGATTAATAATGGCGAGATAGCAGCGAGGCATATCCGGCAGCTTCGTCAGTTCTTCTCCGATACCTTCGGCCAGATAAGTTCCCTTTCTGAGGCAGAAAGGAACATCGGCTCCCAGTTTTACAGCGATACAGTCCAGTTCTTCCTGACTCAGATTCAGCTCGAAAAGGTCGTTCATCAGTTTCAGCACTGCGGCTGCGTCTGTGCTTCCGCCCGCCATACCTGCGGCTACCGGAATATTCTTTCCGATGTCGATGCGCACGCCTCCGGAAATGTTATATTTCTCCATAAGGACCTTTGCAGCTTTGTATGCCAGGTTTCTCTCATCCGTCGGAAGGAAAGGTTTGTTGGTCTGAACCGTAATTCCTTCTTCCTGTTTCCGGACACAGATCTCATCATATATATCCACGGTCTGGAGAATCATTTTGACCAGGTGATATCCATCATCTCTCCGGCCAGTTACATCCAGTCCGATATTTACTTTTGCATAAGCTTTTGTACAAGCCTGTTCCATTGTCGTAAGCACCTTTTTCCTAAAATGCATCTTGTTGACAAGTTTTGTATATTGTATACAAAATACCATACTTTTTCAAGTTTGTGCAAGAAAAAAACAAGAAAAAAAGCCTGTTATTCCTTTACTTTAAGGAAAATAACAGATAAAATCGAATGTATTAATATGGGGGAAAGTTCGAAGTTTCTATAATTTGTTGTTACACTGTTTACTTATGCATCCTATAAATATTCAACACTTCGGACTATATTAATAAATGAGCATATTTAATATATTTTCGCTGTTTGGCGGTCTAGCCATGTTCCTTTATGGAATGCGGCTGATGGGCGACAGTTTAAAAGAGGGTTCTTCGGGAACCTTAAAGGTTGTTATGGAAAAAGTAACTAACAATCCTATTAAGGCGTTCCTTTTAGGTCTTCTGGTAACTGCCATCATTCAGTCATCTACGGCCACCATCGTAATCACTTCCGGTCTGGTTGCAGCCGGAATCCTTTCTCTTCACCAGTCTGTCGGTATTATCGTCGGTGCTAACGTAGGCACTACCGTAACTGGTCAGATTATTCGTCTTTTAGACATCAATTCCGATTCTTCTTCGGTATTACGTTTCTTTCAGCCATCCACTCTTGCTCCGATTGCGTTAATTATCGGTATTGCGCTGATCATGTTCTTCAAGTTCAAGAATTCCAACACCATCGGAAATATTGCCATGGGCTTCGGTATTCTCTTCAGCGGACTTTTAAACATGACTGCGGCTGTAAACGTACTGTCTGAGACCGGTGTCATCGACAACTTATTTGCAAGTTTAGGTGACAACGTATGGCTAGGCTACCTGATTGGTGCCGGCGTTGCTTTCGTTCT
>JAZUGA010000063.1:0-4135 GCA_045640945.1 Lachnospiraceae bacterium
GGCGAAATCGTAATATTCGTGCCAACGGAACAGCATGTTCACATCGCCTAACCATTTGGTGATATTTTCTTTGTTCCGTTTGTAGCAGATTGCCTGGTAATATTTCTCCGCGTCGATTGGCGCCATGTTGAAAATCGCCACCTTACAGCCTTTGCTGCGGGCTGTGTGGATCAGCTCTTTGTACAGCGCAAGGAATTGATCCATTGGTACGTTCGGAAGAAGGTCCGGGTCCGGATTTTCCGATACAACATCCCAGTTGTAGTCTGCGTCGTTGCCGCCGTAACCGAAAATGACCAGAGTGTTTTCATCCAGCTGGTCCAGAACTTTTTCCATAATGGCTGTGCCTTTTATAACCGTGGCGCCGATATGGGAATTGTTTTTCACCTCGTATCCCATGTCGGAAAGCCAGTCAAAATCTTTGCCGGCGCGATAGCCGTAGCGGCCGGTCTCGTTAGTAATCCCGCGGATTACAGAATCTCCCAGAATATGAATTTTTGTAATTTTACCCATTGATACCACCCTTCTTGCTGCCTGGGACGAACGGACAGGAGCAATCGCCCCACATAAATACCTACCTATACTATAAATCCTTAAGAGCAAAATACAACTATAGTTTTTGAATTCCGTGTTCTGAGTGCCGTCGAAACTTCGAGTTCCAATCGAACTCGGTTTGCAAAATACAACTATGGTTTTTTAGCGAAAGAAGACTATAATAAAAACAGAAACAGATTTTGACCAGCGGATGTCCGAAGCGAGAAGTACACGGACCAGAGCATGGGTCGTTTCGAAGGTCAAATCGGAAATCAGGTGGAAAATGGGAAAAGCAAAGGACCTTACAGTGGGTAACGTAGCCTTAAAAACCATCGGCTTCGCAATCCCGATCATCATAACCAACCTTCTGCAGGCGTTGTATAACATCGCAGATATGGCCATCGTCGGAAGATACATCGGCCCGGCAGGCATGTCCGCCATCAACATCGGCGGCCAGGTTACCATGATCATTCTGGTTTTCGCCCAGGGCGTAACCAACGGCGGAAATATCATTATCAGTCAGCTCTTCGGCGGCAAGAAAAAAGAAATCATACCGAAAGTTGTGGGCACCATGCTGGGCACTTTCTTCTTCATGGCGTTGATTTTTATTGTTGTGGTTCTGGCTTTGGGCACACCGATTCTGAACGGACTGGATACGCCACCGGAAGCTTACGAAGGCGCAAGAAGCTACCTATTCATCTGCATGGGCGGCACCATTTTCATCTACTTCTACAATGTTCTGGCAGCAGCACTGCGCGGCATCGGCGAGTCCGTAAAGCCGATGATTTTCGTAGCCATTACCGTTGCCTTGAATATCGGTCTGGACATTCTTTTCGTAGGTCCGCTTCATATGGGTGTTGAGGGCGCAGCAATCGCAACCATCCTCACCCAGTTCATCAGTATGGTCATCGCCATCTGGTACGTGAAAAAAATCGGTCTCTTCGATTTCAAGATCAGCTCCTGCAAAATTGACAAAGGCTTCTTTAAGACCATGCTGAAAATCGGCGTTCCGCAGGGACTGCAGTTCGGCTTGACCAACATTTCCTTCCTGCTGATCATGGGCTTCATTAATAAATACGGCGTGGACGCATCGGCGGCAACTGGCGCAGTAACCAAAATCGGAACCTTCGCAGTTCTTCCTGCCCAGGCTTTAATGACCGCGCTGATTACGCTGACGGCCCAGAACATTCCAAAGATGAATTTCAAACGAATCATTCAGTCCATGCTGGTTTCCATGGGCGTGTCTTTGGTTTTCACCGGCGCGATTTTTGCCATCGCACATATTTCGCCGGCAACCATGCTGGGCATTTTTACCAACGATGCCAACGTTATTCACATCGGCGCCGACTATCTGAAAATTCTGACCATCAGTTATATGATTGAGAGCGTTATGTTCTGCATGTACGGCGTAATTTCCGGCGCAGGGCATACCTACTATACATTCGGCTGCGCAATTCTTTCTGCATTCATTGTCCGCTTCACGTTCTCATGGATTTTCACCACATTTACATCCATGGGCCTTTTGGGAATCGGATGGGCTTATGTAATGGCTCCGACGGCAGCAGGACTGGCAGCGTTTATTTTCCTGATGACAGGAAAGTGGAAAAAGAATAGAGTAAAAGTGGATGACCACGGTTGATAAAAGTGGAGGCAATCGATGCGCAGATTAAGGCGAGGGATTGCTTAGCACATAATATTGGGCGGGGAACCGGCCAGGAGAATAGAAAATTAAGGGAGGTATTTTATGAAGATTTTAGTTTTAAACGGAAGCCCTAGACTGACAGGAAATACAGCAAAACACGTGGAAGCTTTCAAGGCCGGCGCAGAAGCCGCAGGCAACGAGGTAGTAGTTCTGACCGTTGGAAAAATGAATATCAACGGATGCCTGGGCTGCGAATATTGCCACGGAAAAGGCGAAGGCAAGTGTATTCAGATGGATGACATGGAATTGGTTTATCCGGAAATTGCAACCGCAGACTTAGTTGTATTTGCAAGCCCTGTTTATTATTGGTCCTTCACCGGCCAGCTGCAGAGCGTCATCACCAGATTCTATGCGCCAGGAAAACCAGCTGCAAAGAAATATGCCATGATTATCAGCTCCGGCTCACCGAATGTTTACAGCGCAATTATCGAGCAGTATAAGAACATGATGGGCTACTTCGGCTCCGAAGACGTGGGCACCTTCTTTTACAATGGCGATGCCAATAGCTCCGAAGCAGCACTTGCAGAACTGAAAGCCTTCGGCGAGAGCCTGAAATAAGCATTTTTTATTCTGGATAGGGTCTGAACGGAAAGTATGAGAAGGCTTATGCACAAAATTGCAACTTTTGTACCTTCAACTGTTCAGTTAATAGAAAAAAATACGCGTAACGGCAACTTTTGTACAGGAGTTACTTCGTTCTTCCTGTTGACAAGAGGAAATAGCTCCTTTTTTCAGGGAAAAATGAGGTTAAAGTGTACAAAAGTTGCAAGTTGATACAATGAGTGCTTGCTGACTTTAATTGTATTGACGAGGCAAGGCAGTTTTGCTATAATTCCGACAAATTTAATAAATCGTTTCCAAGCTGTTTCTTCCTACGGTCATGCTATGGAGGACAGCCGAGCTTTCGAAGGAGAGAAGCTACGTTCTGACACGGCACTTCAGTGAAAAGAGTTTTCGTTCGGACATATTCTCTCGGTGGCAAAGCATAGAGTTATGCGGGAAACGGCATAGCTTTCCGATATTTGAGAAGGAGACAGACCGAATCTTAACAGAGATTTTTTTGGTGGACTGTCTTTTCGGACAGTCCTTTTTGCAATAGCGACGAGGAATGTGCATCGTGCTTGCACGAATGCACATGACGACCGCAGGGCAGTCCCGGAGGGACCTGCAATAGCGACGAGGAATGAGCATCGTGCTTGCACGAATGCACATGACGACCGCAGGGCAATCACCGAAATGCCGCCTTGCGTGAATTTCGGTGATTGAAGAAGTTACAGGACATTGCAAACCGAAAAGCTTGCAACTCCGGCAGCACAATCTGCACCACGATTCGGCACAACCAATGAAAAAACATTATAAACTCACAATTCTAATCATGGCGATTCTGCTCATAGGGCTGATGATTTTATCCGTAGCCCTGGGCCGATATCCGATTTCCATCAAAGAACTGTTCGGAATTCTTGCGTCAAAAATTTTCACCGTGGAACAGTTCTGGACCAACTCCCAGGAATCCCTGCTTTTATATAGCCGACTGCCACGAATTCTATTGGCAGTTCTGGTTGGCTGCTCCTTATCCACAGCCGGCGCGTCCTACCAGGGCGTTTTCCAGAATCCAATGGCGGCTCCGGACCTTTTAGGCGCATCCAGTGGCGCAGCATTCGGCGCAGCCCTGGCCATTCTTTTAGGACTTGGCAACACCTTCACCATGCTGTTCGCATTCATTTTCGGCATCATCACGGTGCTGATCGTCATGCTCATCGGCAACAGCATTCGCGGAAAAAGAGCCCTCAGCTTTATTCTCGCCGGAATCATGGTCAGCTCCCTGGCCTCCTCCGGCGTTTCATTCATAAAATTAGTAGCGGACCCAAGCGATCAGCTGCCGGCCATCACCTACTGGCTCAT
>JAZUGA010000064.1:0-3263 GCA_045640945.1 Lachnospiraceae bacterium
GGAAAAGGCGTTCAGGATGTTGAAATGATGAAAGAGGCCATGCTTCGGGCGAAGGAATTGGACAAAATCATCACAGCCCATTGTGAAGACAATTCTTTATTACGCGGCGGCTATATTCATGATGGAATTTACGCAGTGGCTCATGGACATCAAGGAATCTGTTCCGAAAGTGAATGGAAACCGATTGAACGGGATATTCTTTTAGCAAAAGAAACGGGATGTAAATATCATGTATGTCACATTTCTACCAAAGAAAGCGTCGAACTAATCCGACAGGCGAAGAAGGATGGAGTAGACATTACCTGTGAAACAGGTCCACATTACCTTCTGTTAGATGAAAACGACCTTCAGGAGGATGGAAAGTTTAAAATGAATCCTCCGTTAAGAGGTCGGGAAGATAGAGAAGCATTACTAGAAGGAGTCGTGGACGGAACCATCGATATGATTGCAACGGACCATGCGCCTCACAGCCTGGAAGAAAAAAGCAAGGGCTTAAAGGGCAGCGCCTTCGGTATCGTAGGGCTGGAAACAGCCTTCCCGTTGTTATATACGGAATTAGTAAAGAAAAACGTGATTTCTTTAGAAAAATTGGTTCAGTTAATGTCCGACAATCCAAGAAAACGATTTGGCATCGACTTAAATGGATCCTATTCCGTTTGGAATTTGAACGAAGAGTGGGTGATTGACCCGAACAAGTTCTATTCCCAGGGAAAAGCCACTCCGTTTGAGGGAAGAACCGTATTTGGAAAGTGCGTATACACTTTCTGCAATGGAAAAGTAGTTTTTAACAAAAGTTTTTAGTATAGAGAAAGTTAGGAGAAAGAAATGGCAAAGAGAACAGATATTAAAAAGGTTTTAATTATTGGCTCAGGTCCTATTGTAATCGGTCAGGCTGCAGAGTTTGACTACGCAGGCACACAGGCTTGTCTGGCATTAAAAGAAGAAGGTTACCAGGTAATTTTATGTAACTCCAACCCGGCAACGATTATGACTGATACTTCCATTGCGGACAAAGTATATATGGAGCCATTAACTCTGGAATACATTGCAAAAATCCTTCGCTACGAGAGACCAGATGCAATCGTACCTGGTATCGGCGGACAGACTGGATTAAACCTGGCAATGCAGCTGGAACAGAAAGGTATCTTAAAAGAATGTGGTGTAGAACTTTTAGGAACCAGCAGTGAATCCATTGAAAGAGCAGAAGACCGAGAACTGTTCAAAGAAATGTGCCAGTCCATTGGCGAGCCGGTTATTCCTTCCGAAATCACTTACAATCTGGAAGAAGCAAAAAAGGCTGCTTTAGAAATCGGTTATCCGGTCGTTTTAAGACCTGCTTTCACCTTAGGCGGAACCGGTGGCGGCTTCGCATACAACGAAGAAGAATTAGTAGAAATCGGCTTGAATGCGTTCAAACTTTCCCCTGTACATCAGGTTCTGATTGAAAAGAGTGTTAAGGGTTACAAAGAAATCGAATTCGAAGTAATGCGTGATTCTAACGATAATGCCATTACCATCTGCGGAATGGAAAATATTGACCCAGTCGGCGTCCATACAGGCGACTCTATCGTAGTAGCTCCAATCCTTTCTTTAAGCAAGGAAGACGAGAAGATGCTTAACGACAGCGCGATTAAGATTATTAAAGAATTAAAGATTGAGGGCGGATGTAACGTTCAGTTTGCACTGAATCCAACCTCTAGCGAATACTTCCTGATTGAAGTAAACCCACGAGTTTCCAGATCTTCTGCATTGGCATCCAAAGCTTCTGGATACCCAATTGCCAGAGTTACAGCAAAAATCGCTCTGGGCATGGCTCTGGAAGATATTCCAGTTGGCGGTGGCACAGCAGCCATTGAGCCAAGCCTGGATTACTATGTAGCAAAATTCCCGAGATTCCCATTCGATAAGTTCGCAACTGCTTCCAACATTTTAGGAACCCAGATGAAAGCAACTGGCGAAGTTATGGGTATCGGCTCTAGCTTAGAAGAATGTCTCTTAAAATCCATTCGCTCTCTGGAAATCGGCGTATGCCATTTCTACATGGAAAAATTTGCCAAGATGGAAACCGAGGAACTTAATGAATATATCAAAGAGACTAGAGATGACAACGTATTTGCAATCTTTGAACTGATCCGAAGAGGCTCAACCGTAGAAGAACTTCATGAAAAGACCATGATCACGGAAATGTTCCTGGAAAGCTACAAGAAGATTGTAGACATGGAAGGCAAGCTGGCAAAGAATATTAACAATCTGGGCATTTTGAAAGAAGCTAAGATTATGGGCTTCTCCGATGCATATATTGCGAAGCTTTGGAATCTGAAAGAAACCGAAGTATATGAAAAACGGAAAAAGAATGGAATCACACCAGTATTCCGCATGGTAGATACCCTTCATACCGGCGCATATATCGCTTACTTGTACTCATCTTACTCTAACAAGAACGATTCCAGACTGACCGATAAGAAGAAAATTATCGTATTAGGCGCAGGTCCAATCCGTATTGGACAGGGCGTTGAGTTTGACTATTCCACCGTTCACGCTGTTCAGACCATTAAACGCGCTGGTTACGAAGCGATCATTATCAACAATAACCCAGAAACCGTTTCCACCGACTATACTACAGCAGATAAGCTGTACTTCGAGCCATTAACTCCGGAAGATGTAATGGCAATCGTAGACTTTGAAAAACCAGAGGGCGTTATCGCTTCCTTAGGCGGACAGACCGCCATCAACTTGGCTCAGCCTCTGGTTGACCGCGGTGTTAAGATTATTGGAACAGACTGTGATGCAATTGAAAAAGCAGAGAACAGAGACAGCTTCGAAAAAGTATTAATCGACCTGAACATTCCTCAGCCGAAGGGCCATGCGGTAACGAACATTGAAGATGGTATCGCAGCAGCCAACGATGTAGGTTATCCGGTACTGGTAAGACCTTCCTTCGTATTAGGCGGAAGAGCAATGCAGATCGTAGCAAACGACTCTCAGCTTCGCCACTACCTGAAGACTGCAGTAGAAATCGATGCTGACAAACCGGTACTGGTAGATAAATATATCCAGGGCAAGGAAGTAGAAATCGATGCCATTTGTGATGGCAGAGACGTATTTGTTCCTGGTATCATGGAACTGGTAGAAAGAACCGGCGTACATTCCGGCGACTCCATCAGCGTATATCCGACCTTCTCAATTTCCAATAAAGTAAAAGGAATCATCCTTCAGTACGCAAAGAAGTTAGGCATCGCCATCGGAATCGTAGGACTTTACAA
>JAZUGA010000065.1:0-4007 GCA_045640945.1 Lachnospiraceae bacterium
CGCTTTTTCATTTGTTTCTATCTAGTTGCATAAAACTACAAGTTTTGTACAATTATTAACCGAATTTAGTATTCACTGCTGTACAAAAGTTGTAATTTCGCACAAAACCATCTGAGGTTCCTCTCACCCACTGTACAAAAGTTGCAATTTCGTACAGAATTAATTTTCCAACAGTTGGAAAGTTAAATATAGATGTAAAAGTTCTGCTGGATCCGTCAGTTCCGTCTGGCCGATTTCGCAGATTCGCTTCATTCGATAAATAATCGTAGCGCGGTGGATGTAAAGGTCTTTTGCAGTCTGTACCGCATTTTGATTATTATAGAGATAAACTTTTAAAGTTTTCAGATAATCCGTATTATATTCTTTATCATATTTTTCCAATCTTAAATAAATCGGCGAACTGATTTCGTGACGGTCAAACTCCTCTGTTGCTTTTCCAAAAATATAAGGCAAAGTACAATCATGGAAGTAATAAACTTCTTTTTTGCACTCTTCGAAAGTCTCTTTTTGCACGACTTCCGACTGTTCTTCCGCAGTCTCTTTTTGCACGTCTTCCGGCTGCGTTTTCGGAATTTCTTCCCCTTTCTTTTCGAAAGTCACCTTTTTCTTTTCTGTCACACCGATTTCCAAAGCAACGCTGGCCTGGCGGAAGAATTTTCTCACATCATAAATGGATGCAAAATCATTGCTGATTCCAATGCGGGCATTATTGTTCTGGAGGTACTCTAAAAGACGGTCAAAATCTTCTTCCTTAAATTTCTTAAAGCAATTGGTAATTACGATGACACCCTGCTGATAAACAAAAGCTATGGTCTCCGGAAACTCGCTGATCAGATTTCTGCAGAAAGTTCCCAAAGATATTTTTCCCCCTTCCCGGTTCGGTCTTACCAGAAGGACTTTGAAATCGCCGGTATTGTTCCAGCCCAGGACCTGCTTCAGTTCACTGTCCAGGCTTCTTTTATTCAAAGCGCCGGTTTCGAGAGTTTCCTTTAATAATCTGGCCAGAGCCGCAGTAGGATTCAGTTCCTCGGATAAGAGTTTTTGCTCCTCTTCCAGGTTGTCATAGAAATCAAAGATTTTATTTACGGCATTTCCCAGCTTAAAAATATCAACATCCTTATCCAGAATAAGAATGTCGTCGATAGCCTTGTCGGATGCAGTTTTTTCCGGGAAGCCGATGCAGATGAGGGCGCAGCCGTCCTCTGTGGATATTTTTGCAGGAAGGCTCAGGCCTTTACATATATACAATGTATCGGCCTTCAAAACCTTTTCGTCGGTATAAAATACCGGACGGGATAATCTTAATTCGTTTGATGCTCCCTTCGGGAGCTCGGACAATACCGCAAAGTTTAATTTCTCTGCGATAATCGGCAACGAAAGTTTCATAACTTAAGCGTAAAGGTTTAGTACTCGATTTCCTCGCCCATCGGAAGTTCTAATAATTCCGGATTTGCAAGGAGTTTCTCTAAAAGACGGATAGACTTTGCGCAGTAGTAGCCATCTGCAAGACGCTCGTCTACGGTAAGTCCCAGGTCGATGGTTTCCTTGACACCAACAGTTCCGTCTTCTTTTACATAGGAAGTTTTCTTGATTTCACCAACGATGCAGAACAGGGAGCATGTGCCCCAGTTGGTCAGATGATGATATCCGCTGTGCAGATGTAAAGAACCTAAATTTGATAAAACACAAGATGTGTAGTAAGGGTCTGTTTCAATAAAGCCTCTCGGGCATTTTCCAAGCTTCTCCAGGAAGCAGATGAACTCGCAGAAAGCTCTGGTCAGACGACGAGGCATCTTGCTGACAATATCCATGCTCTCCGAAGATTTGTCGATAACATCACTTCTGCTTACACTGATCTGCTGGAACAGCTTCTGGTGGATGGACTGCATGGTATCTTCTGGTTTTGCTTCAACTAAAGCCAGCGCCTCTTCGCCTTCGTCGGAGAATAATTTCTTAACAACGAAAGACGCAACGATTTTGTTGCGCTGATACATCAGCTTGTTCGCAATAAAACGGTTCAGTTTTGGACGAAGGGTTAAAGTCTTCAGAATTGCTGTAACAATAATATGGAATGTTGTATAAGGAAAATCTTTTTCATCCTTATTAATTTTTTCAAGGTATGCACGGATTGGAGCCATGTCAATTCGTTCTGCAATATAAGCCTCGTTATCGCATCTATTCGGATAAAGAATCGGTGTGATTACATGCATCGGGTCTAACTGTTTAATTAATTTTCCGTCGAAACGATCACCAAATTTACGACGCTCTTTTTCCTTACTCATAGTACCTCCAAACACGCGGTTTTTTGCGGACTTTCATCCCCTAATAGTTCCGTCAAATATAATACGCCGCTAAAGTCTACTTATTATAGTCTTTAGCGGCTTCTTTCGCAAGTAAACAGTTCTATACGAATTTACTGTATTTCTCTACTCTTCTTCAGCAATTTTTGCATCTTCTTCTGCTTCTTCTGCCTCAAGAGCCTTCACTGCTTCATCGATTTTTTCTTTCTTGTATTCTGCTGCATCCGGAATCTCTTCTTCCTCGGAAGCCTGAGCCATTCTTGCCAGCTCTTCCTCCTCCAGAATACGATATGCTACTTTACCAACTAAGGTTGTTGGAAGAGAATCACGGAACTCAATATCATATGGCATCGCATATTTTGCAATGTGCTTCTTGCAGTATGCCATCAGCTTCAGCCATGTGTCTTCGTTCTTTGGATAGCCCTCTTTCAGAACAACGAAAGCTTTCACCTTCTGCATCTTGTAATCATCCGGAACACCGATAACGCAGCTCATGTGAACCATCTTGTTGGCATCTAAGATGTTCTCCATCTGTGCTGGGTAAATGTTGTAACCGGAGCTGATGATCATTCTCTTGGAACGGCCGCGGAAGTATACGAAGCCTTCTTCATCCATGTATCCTAAGTCGCCGGTGTAAACCCAGGTCAGTCCGTCTGCATGTTTTCTTAAAGTTCTTGCAGATTCTTCCGGAGCATCCATGTAGCACTTCATGATGGACGGTCCAGCCAGCAGGATTTCGCCTTCTTCACCGTATGGAAGTTCTTCCTCGGTATCCGGTTTAACAATCTTAATATATGTATCCGGGAATGGAACGCCGATGCTTCCCTCTTTTGCCATTGCCGGAGGAGTTAAGCAGCAAGCGGTAACGGTCTCGGTTGTGCCATAGCCTTCACGTACCTGGATGGTTGCATGATGGTCATACAGGAATTTATCGAATTTCTTCTTAAGCTCGATGCTTAAGGAATCGCCGCCGGAGAATACGCCCTTTAAGCAGCTAAGGTCTGCCTTCTCCATGGATGGAAGACGAAGGAGAGCTTCGTAAAGAGTCGGTACGCCAGCGATGAAGTTGCACTGATATTTGGTAATCAGTTTTGCGTAGCTCTGGGCGGTAAATCTAGGAACCAGAATGCAGCGGCCGCCGTTGAAGAGCATGGAGTGGATACATACGCCTAAGCCGAAGCCATGGAAAATAGGCATTGCAGCCAGCATCTTATCGCCAGGGCGGAACATTGGATTAACACCGGTAATCTGTGCAGCTAATGCATTAAAGTTCTTATTTGTCAGCTCGATACCCTTTGTTGTTCCGGTAGTTCCACCAGAATAAAGGATAACTGCGGTCTCGTCGGCATCTTTATGTACTTCATAATTCCAGAAGCAGGATTTACCGATGGTCATGAATTCGTTCCAGCGAACGATTGGAGCGTTTTTCGGAATCTTCTGAATCTTGCGGCCTTCGGTCAGCATGTATCCGGCACGAATCGGACGGGAAAGCTCGTCCTTAATGCTGGCAATAACTACGTTAACCAGGCAGGTGTTCTCACGAATCGCTTCAAATTTATTGTAAAACTGATCTAAAGTGATAACAGTTACGCTCTTGGATTTGTTGATGTAGAATTCCAGTTCTTTCTCCGCAGAGAGAGGATGAACCATGTTGGCAACTGCACCGATGCAGTTGATTGCGTAGAATGCGTAGATTGCCTGAGGGCA
>JAZUGA010000066.1:0-3383 GCA_045640945.1 Lachnospiraceae bacterium
CCAGATGATCCGTAGAGCTCCTAGCCAGGGATGGTTATCGGAGTTCTGGCAGGAAGAAATGAAAAAAACAGCAAACTGCGTGGAATGTGGAGAATGCATGACCCGGTGTCCATATGAACTGGATATTCCAAATCTTTTGAAGAAAAATCTGGAAGATTACAACAACATTCTTGCAGGAAAAGTAACTGTTTAAGGATAAAGAAGTTTTTTACAAAGAACTTCATCAAAAGGACATAAACAACACACAAAGAATTCATAATCCGATGCTACAGTTTTCAAAACAATGTAGAAGACTGAAGAGGAGACGGACATGAAAAAAATAATTCCTGCTATTGTTATAGGATTGACCGCAGCCTTAGTTTTATCGGGCTGCGGTTCTTTGCGCAATGAAACGAAAGAGTTGGGCGGAAGTGGCTCAACGGACGCGGGGCTTTACCAAGATGCCCACGTATTGCAATTAAAGGGAACCAGCGCTAGTCTGGATGGAACCGAATTGAAAGAATTCGATTACACCTGGAAAGTAGATCCTTCTTTTGAAGGGGAACAGTTTGAAGGAACGGAACCGGAAGAAGGCTTGGCTGCGTATATCGCCCATGACATCATATACTATCCGGAAATTCCGGCAGAAAACTTTGCAAAAGAAAATTATGACGGCGAACAGGAATGGGTAACCAGATATACCGCGGAAGGTTTGGAAGACTATATTTTCAGCACTTTGCCGGTTTTAGGAAATGACCTGCCGACAGAAATGATGCACTCCGCAGAAGAAGCCTACAACAATCCGGTCATCCATATTACAGAGCCGGGAACCTATATAGTAGAAGGCTCTTTTGATGGACAGCTTTGGTTCGACTTTGGCGAAGAAGAGGACACTTTCGCGAACGAGGAAGCAAAGGTTACGGTAATTTTAAAGGGCGCAGATGTTACTTGCACCGTAGCTCCAGCTATCGTGTTCCATGATGTTTATGAATGCGATAATACCTGGGAAGACCGGGAAACCTATACTGACGAAACCGATTTGAGCAACGCAGGAGTACAGGTGATTATTGCCGATGGAACGGAGAACAATTTCTCTGGTGCCAATGTATTTCGCCTTTTGAAAAACAAATACAAAAAAGAAGGAAGTACTGTTCAGAAGAAGCTTTGGAAAATGGATGGTGCCTTCTATAGCTACCAGTCCATGCGGATTTCCGGCGAAGAAGCTGGAACAGGAATCTTAAATATAACCAGCGCCACCTTTGAAGGACTGGACTGCGAATTGCATATGACCATTGACAGCGGATATATCAATATCTTTTCTCAGGACGATGGAATCAACGTTAACGAAGACAATGTATCTGTCTTTACCATGAACGGTGGACATCTGACGATTTTCGCCAGTCTGGGAAGCGAGGGAGACGTTATTGACTCTAATGGAATCATTCGTATCAACGGCGGACAGATTGCAGGAACTAGCAAGTCTCCGAGCGATGAACTTCTGGATTCTGAAGATGGAACCTATATTGACGAAAAGGCGACAATCATCTATGGTGGTAGTATGTCAGAAAACGGTGGAATGGGCGGACCAGGAGGAATGCAGCCACCAGAAGGTTTTGGAAATGGTCAAACTCCACCAGATGGTTTCGGCGGCGGACAAACGCCACCAGATGGCGGTCAGATGCCGGAAGGCTTTGAACCACAGAACATGCCAGAAGGTTTTGGAAATGGTCAGACTCCACCAGAAATACCAAACGGAGTATAAAAAGAACGTATGAAAATTAATAAGATTGTTATCACGGGAGGCCCTTGTGGCGGAAAATCCACCGCTATGAGCTGGATACAGAACGCATTTACCCAGTTAGGATATACGGTGCTTTTTGTTCCAGAGACGGCTACAGAATTAATATCCGGCGGTGTTGCTCCTTGGACCTGCGGATCCAATGGCGATTACCAGAAATGCCAGATGAAACTGCAGATTGAAAAGGAAAAAGTTTTCGAAGCGGCGGCGAAGTCTATGCCAGCAGAAAAAGTCCTGATTGTCTGTGACCGAGGAGCTTTAGATAATAAAGCCTATATGAATGACGAGGAGTTTCAGGCGGCCCTGGAGTTTATTAAAACGGACGAAGTAAGACTTCGGGATCATTATGATGCGATTTTCCATCTGGTGACCGCAGCGAAGGGCGCAGAGGAATTCTACACAACGGAGAATAATACTGCCCGTACGGAAACTCTGGAAGAAGCGGCAGCTTTGGATGACAAGATTATTTCTGCATGGACCGGTCATCCGCACCTTCGGGTTATCGATAACGATACGGACTTTGAAGGAAAAATGATGGCTCTCATTGATGAAATTTCAACCTTTTTAGGCGAGCCGGAACCTTTTGAAATCGAGCGGAAATTCCTGATTGAATATCCGGACTTAAATTGGCTGGAGAATATTCCAAACTGCAAGAAAATTGAAATCATCCAGACCTATCTGAAAGCGGAGGAAAACGAAGAAGTTCGAATTCGGCAAAGAGGTCAGAACGGAAATTATATTTACTATAAAACAACCAAGCGGAAAGTAACGGATGTGAAACGAATCGAAGTGGAAGAACGGCTTTCTGCGGAAGAATATCTGACCTTGCTGATGGAAGCGGATACGACAAAGCATCAAATTCGCAAAAACCGCTATTGTTTGACTTGGGAAGGACAATATTTCGAAATTGATGTGTATCCGTTTTGGGATGATCAGGCAATTATGGAAATCGAGTTGAATGATGAAAACGAAGAAATCGTTTTCCCAGATAAAATCAAAGTAATAAAAGAAGTTACTGACGATGCAGCATATAAAAACGCGGCTTTAGCAGAAATGGAATGGTAAATGAGAAAAGCGCCTCAACTGAGGCGCTTTTTGTATGTCGTAAAATAGATTTTGTATGTTCGGAATTGCATCTCGTGAATAGCAGGACTTTCATTTAGAATATTTCTGTAATTAATTTCACGATGTAAATCGCGATGACGATGAGCATAATCGGCTTTACAAATTTGGCTCCCTTGGATTCGAATAATCTTGCGCCCAGATAATTACCGGCGATATTGAAAACCCCTGCAATCAAGCCCGTTAAGACGATGACCTTTCCGCTGATTAGGTAAACTGCCAAAGAGGCGTAATTGGTGGCCAAATTAATGGATTTAGCGGTTCCGTTGGCCCGTGTTAGCTCCATATGAGCCACGGCTGTTAGAAGTAAAATTAGGAAGGTTCCTGTGCCTGGACCATAGAAGCCGTCATATATACCTAAAACGAAAGCGATGGCGGTACTTAAAAGAATGGTCTTTGTTTCCGAGTACGGCTTTCGGTCGATAAAGGTCTTTTTCCGGAGTACATAAAAAGCAATAAATGGCAGCAGAACCAGCATGATGAT
>JAZUGA010000067.1:0-1896 GCA_045640945.1 Lachnospiraceae bacterium
TCCGTCCCGCCGTAAAGTCCGTGTTCAGGTTGTCCGTAATGGCAACCGCGAAGCCCTCCGGATAGCCCTTTTCCAGCAGCAAATTATAAAGTTCTAACCTCTTCGGCGATTTTTTGATCTTGATATAACATTATAGCTTATATTGGGAGGATTGCATATGGGGGATGAAGTCTCTTTTGTCCCATTTTTTTCAGTTGTGAACGATTCTTTGTACTGCGAATTTGTAAATGGTAAAAATTTATCAGTTATGAACGATTTTTCCCAGTGCGCTTGCGTGTGCTTGCTAAAATATCACAGTTGTGAGCGATTTACTATTATCACAAATTTGCAAAGAACGTAAAATTTCCAGTTATGAGCGATTACACACCTGAATCTATAAAATATCAGAATTCAAACCGCTCACAACTGGAAATTTTTGTCAATTCCTTAAATCATTCTTTTCCCAATCATTCATAACTGGATTTTTTTCGCAAAAACATTGTCACTGATACAAAAAACGGGAGCCGAAGCTCCCGTTGTGTATAAAAACTAAATGCCGACTCTACCAGTCTTCTTCCTCTTCCTCCTCTTCGTCCTCTTCTTCCATCTCGTCGAGGATGAGCATGTCCATGGCCAAATCCATCTCATCGAGTAGGCCGTCGCCATTCCAATCAATACCAAAAATGCTCATAATGCTCCTTTCCACGCGACCGAAATCTTGTAATTCTCGGTCAGCGCCCGGTTGATAATCGTCGGGACATTTGCGCCGTCGCCCATGGCCCAGTAATAATAATCGCCAATAAAAACATATTTATTCGGGTGGCCCCAAAAATGCATCGTAATGCCGTTCTCCTGAATGTACCTCACGGCGCTCATGAACTCGTCATCGGTTCCGTTAATCTTCCCGCGCACCACGTACTCATGTGGCGCCTTGTTCGCGTAGGTCTTCGCGAAAATCCAGCTCTGTTTCTCTATAAATTCGCGCATTCTCTCTCTTCATAATCCGCCTGGAATTCCCACGAATCAATGCTGGAAACGAAAAGCGAATAGCTTTTTCCTTCGAGAGTGGTCAGGATAATATATTCGTGTGGCATTCCGTCATCACAGACATCATCGTAGCCACTCATCGTCGGTCGGCCCACAAGAACGCCGAACGAAGTCGTGTAAACCCGGACCAGGTTGTTCTCCTGACCAATCAGACTTTTCAGCTGCCTGAAATACTCATTCTGCCGGTCCATGTATTCAGACAGACCTTTTAAAAATCCCATGCGGTTCTCCTCCTTTCGGACTCTTTTTCATGTTATACCGAAAAAATATCATATAGCAAGGGCATAATTCCGTACTCGTAACGCCTACTCAAATCTTTTTCGCACCATCGCGGAGTAATTCTCGTAAATCTGGAAGCCGAACCGCTCGTAAAACGGAATGGTCTTCGGGTCGGAAGGCATGATCTTCACATACAAATGATTCTCGAAATGGGCGAGGATTCGCTTCATCAATTCTTCCCCTATTTTCATGCCTTGGTACTCCGGGTCCACTAGCAGATAGTGCAAAAACGCCACGGTTTCGCCGTCGTCTAAGGCCCGCACCAGTCCTACCAAACGGTCGCCATCCCAGGCGGAAACAACATGGCTAGAGTTGTGCATCGCCTTGACCAGCTTGTCCGGATAGCGTCCGGATTCCCAATTGACGGACAGGAATAACCGCTCGATGTCGTCCGCCTTAAAATCTTTTGTCTCTTTATATACGATTCTTTTCTTGTTTGATGTCCAATACAACCGGCCCTCGGAAAGCTCCATGCCTAAGCTGGCGTTCAGCTCTAGGGAAGCCTTATTACTCTCATAAATCTGATCGTATGGGATGCGTCCCTGTTCCAGCTGATGGGCCAGCATGGACGCCGCCATCTCATAGCCGAAG
>JAZUGA010000068.1:0-4363 GCA_045640945.1 Lachnospiraceae bacterium
GGAGTGTCTGACGGAGTGATTTCAAAAGCAGCAGAAATCTTGACTTCTTCATTATTTTTGTAGGAGAGATATGCAACATATTTTCCTGCATTCGTCGGTGGAACAATACTGTTATAATCGTTATCTGTTCCTTCATAATGAATCAATGGTTCTTCCTCAAAGAAATCCGCGCCCTCTACGGTTGCCTCCTTTGGAGTGCCGTCACATTCAGCGTCGGAAGCAGTTATGCTGACGGTGCCGGACATACCGCAAATCTTGCAGGTTGCTGTAAGGCTCTTTTCATCGATTTGAGTCGTAGTAACACTTCCATGAGAACATGGGTAAAAATAAACTTCACAGGTAATACCAGGAGTTGATGTTGGTGAGTTGCATTCATATACAATCCATGCATTTACTGCACCAACGGTCCCATCTGGTAAATAACAAGTTTTATCACACGGAACAACTATCCATGGGTCATCCAATACCTCGCCACCAGAAGGCTTGTGCGCCGCAGCGTCTGCCGCGTTATCGCAATAACCTATCATTGTTATATCATCTGGAAAGCTGCGAAAGTAGCAGTCAGAAAATACAATGTCGCCAGCATAAAGCGTTTGTGGAGATATTGAAATCTCGGAACTTTTAAACGTAGAATATGCCAGCGTTGGAATGGCGCAGAAAATAACCGCAACAGCCAAAACAACTATACTTACAAACCATTTTTTTGATAATTTCTTCATGATTTTCTATTCCTTTACAAAACCTTCTCCGGCAACATATGAGTAAAGGCCTTTTACCCATTTGCCATCTTCCAAAGCCGAAGCTTCCAGAACCATGCCTTTTTCCGGGTCAATGGTTCCGTAACATGTTTTTTTGATTATACACCCATTTTGCAAAATATTTGTATCTTTCTGAAAAACTTCTCCAGAAATTATTTATTTTTATTCTAGTGTATGCGATTTTTTCATGAAACTGCGCATTTTCACATTACATCAAGTGATTGTCAGTACAGTAACTATAAAATTGCGCCACTTTTCTTCATATGTGCTAAAATAATACATAATTAATGAACGTGCGCAAGCGCAAATAAAGAAGAAGGTAATCAAATGGACAAAAAGTCTCAAGCCAGGGCAAAAAGACAGCAGATGATGCTCAATGATCCTATGTTCAAGGTCATTCCGGCAGTAGCCATTCCAATGATCATCTCGCAGGTTATCGACTCCATCTACAATCTTGCCGACACATTTTTCGTTAGCGGTTTAGGCCAGACCGCAACGGCTGCTGTAGCAGTAAATGATTCGCTCATGAATATTTTAAGAGCAGTCTCCATGGGCTTTGCAATGGGTGCTGCCAGTTACATTTCCCGTCTGATGGGAGCGGAAGAAGACAAGCGGGCTTCCAACGTTGCAACCACCACCCTCGGTATCGGCTGCGCATTCTCACTGATTTTCGGTCTCGTCTGTTTCTTCTTAAGAAACCCTATCGTCAATCTGCTGGGAAGTACCGTTGAAGCACATCAGTATTCCGTTGATTATGCAACATGGATTCTTCTGGCTGCTCCGTTTACCACGGCCAACCTTATCATGAACCAGCTGCTAAGGAGCGAAGGCAGTACCACCTATGCCATGATCGGCATGTGCTCCGGATGCATCTTAAACTGCGCTCTGGACCCACTGTTCATCAATGCATTCGGTTGGGAAGTTGCCGGCGCCGCAGGTGCAACCGCTCTTTCTAAAGTATTCAGCTGCATCGTTTTAGCAATACCTTACATCCGGAAAACAGCCATGCTTGAGATTGCGCCAAGGCATTTCTATATCGACTTGACCAGTGTCAAGGAAGTCGCCAAGATGGGCTTCCCTGCATTTTTGCGTATGAGCCTTATGTCTCTTGGCGGCATCATTACCAACAATGTTGCCAAAGGTTTCGGAACAGCAGTACTGGCCGGAATCGCAGTAGCAAACAAGCTTTACCGGCTTATCGCTTCCTGTATCATGGGATTCTCACAAGGCTTCGCACCAGTCGCCGGTTTCTGTTGGGGCGCGCGGAAATACAAAAGAGTTAAGGATTCCTATTACACAACATTGAAAATCGGTTTCGTGGCATCCCTGATTTTAGGCGCCGCAATGTTTATATTTGCCAAGCCACTGATTGGTGTCTTCAATTCCAGCGGAGACACAACCATGCTCGCCATAGGTTCCCTGAAAATCCGAACCCTGTGCGTCGTATTCATCCCGCACATTTTCGTAATGGTAACCAGCAACCTGTATCAATCCCTGGGCAGACCAATCGGAAACCTCGTACTCAGCATGTCCAGACAGTTTCTCATACTGATACCTCTGCTCCTCATCGTTCCAAGATTCTTCGGTGCCGAAGGACTTGCCGTATGCCAGGCACTCTCAGATTTGCTTTCCGGCGTATGTATTGCACTGCCGCTGGCGATCATAATGCTGAAACGAATTAATCGTCTGAAAGACGGAGACCCGCCTCCATTCGGAAGCACAAAAAGAAAGGCATAAAAAATTAAGGGAGAGACTTCCTCGAGAAGTACTCTCCCTTTTAAATTTCTATAAGAATGGGGTTTACTCGTGATCTACCGTTGCTATTTCAGTTTCCAGTCAGCCGTATCACATTGTCCATTCCAGTCTTCGCCAGTAGCAATTACGGTGCCATCGGAACGAAGTCCCACGCAATGATAGAATCCTGCATCGATTTCAACAATGTCGGTCCAATCGCTGATGTCCAAAGTTTCTCCTTTATTATCTCCACAGAAAACAACCGTGCCGTCTGATTTCAGCCCAACCGTATATTCAACTCCTGCGGATACTGCGACGATGTCTTTCCACTCGCTTACATCGCACTGACCAAAATCGTTATTTCCACAGGCCACAACCGTTCCGTCCGATTTTAAAGCTACGATATGATTCCATGTGCTGGAAACGGAAGTAATATCCGTCCATTTGCCAACATCATCAATTGAATCTGTCCAGTACCATTCCCATACGGCAACCGTTCCGTCCCCACGAACGCCCATTGGACAACTGCAGGCTTCCACCTGGATAAATTTCTCCGTGTCCTTCGGATACTCATCCAGAATTTGTCCGGCAATCTTTACGGAGCCATCCGACATCAGTGCAACCAGGTGATGTTTTCCCATAGCAATCTGAACAACATTTTTCCATTTGGAAACATCACTGAAATCCGTGTATTCCATCTCATCTACAAGTCCGCCGCAATAAACAACGCTTCCGTCTTCCAGGATTGCTGCAATTGCTTCCGAAGTTGTCGAGAAAGTTTTTATATTCTTCCAGGAAAGATAATTCGGAAGATCTTTTACAACATTATCTCCTTCCACATCGGGATCAGCGGTGGCAATTAAGGTGCCTTCCGGAGTTAATCCATAAGTATACATTCCGTTTGCCTGTATCTTGTTAACCTTAACATCCAACGAAGCGCCTGTATCTGCTTGAGTTCCCTGCTTGTCCGCTTCGGTTTGCACCGGAGTTTTGTTTTCGTTTTCACCGCCAGGATTTTCCGCAGAAGAAGACCCACAGGCAGCTAAGGCCAGCATCATAACACCAGCAAGTAAAAATACTAATATCTTTTTCATCATCGCAGCTCCTCTCTTTATTTGATTTCTGCTGTTTCGCTTTTACTTCTATGCAGATATTTACTTTTTATTTTATTATTTTATACGATTGTGAGTGAAAAGTGAATAATTTTAAAAAACCCCGCAATTACGCGGGGTTTTGGCATTTTATTCTTATTCGTATTCGATAAAATAAATCTTATACTAACTATTTTTGTTTAAGTTTTTTGTGTTATTTTCTATATATTATTTCTATTATGTATTTTCTAATGTCTTACTGAATTTTTGTTGCCATTTTGTTGCCACTTAAAATATCCATCTAGTGGTAGCCTAAATTTCCATTTATTATATTTTATCACAACTACTCTGTTGCGTCAGTGATTTTTGCCTCAAAAATTGCTTCTTCTATTACCTTCAGGCACTCTTCCAGATAAAGGAAGTTTTCAATGTTCGGTTCTGCATTAGTCAACATAAAGTAGACACTTTTGGTATGAAATTTTAATTTCTCTTCATCTTTGTGGCAGATAAAGATGTTGTGAATTGATTGTATGTTGTATAATAAATATGAAAAAAGAGTTATTCTTAATGAAAAGGAGAACTGCGATGAAAACCAAAGAAGAATTAAACGCACTTAAAGAAGAAGTTGAAGCACTGAACAAAAGCTACATGAGCTGACAGAGGAAGAGCTGAAGCAAGTTAGTGGTGGATTAGGGCCATCTTTTGGGAAAAAGAAAAAATTATACTGTGTAAAATGCGGATATGTTGACTGTACTTTTCTAGAAGGCATGACAGTTGAGA
>JAZUGA010000069.1:0-8865 GCA_045640945.1 Lachnospiraceae bacterium
CCGTCATACTTCAGCATGTCATCTTTCAGGTGAAGCTGTTTGTTAACGGCATATTCCGAGGTATCGACTGCATAAATTCCTACGGACAGGAAAATATGATATTTTTCCAGAATTGTATTTTGAATCTGGGTGGTCAGAACATGGATTTCTCTTGCAGAGGTGGTGTCCGGTATCTCAATATGGACCGAACCTATGGCTGCGTCTGGACCATAGTCATGGAGAATCAGATCATATGCCCCTATGACGCCCGGAATCGCCTTTACAGTGGCTTTTATGTCCTTAGACAACTTACTGTCAGGCCGGAAGCCTACGACCTGATTTATAGGGCTTATGAGCATTTCTACGCCAGCTTTGATAATGAAGCCAGAAATAATTACACCAATGTATCCGTCGAGGGAAATATGGAAAATTAAAGTAATGACTGCGCCTACTAAAGTTGCTGTGGAAATGATGGCATCAAACAGCGCATCTTTTCCGGAACCGATTAACGCATCGCTGAAATATTTCTTTCCCTGCTTCTGCACATAAAGTCCCAAAAAGATTTTTACCAGAACGGCAACTACGATGATCACCAGAGAAAGTGCAGTGAAACTTGCTACTTCCGGATTGATAATTTTCTTTATGGACTCCAGCAGGGACATCAGTCCCGCTGCAAAAATGATAAAGGCAATGATGATTGCACTGAAGTATTCAATTCTGCCATGGCCGAACGGATGCTCCTTATCCGGCGCCCGGTGAGCCATTTTAACTCCCACGATAGTGACAATAGAGGATATGGCATCGGTTAAGTTGTTTACCGCATCCAAAACGATTGCAATAGAGCCGGAAATCAGTCCCACAAGCGCTTTAAAAACAACCAGAAACATATTCGCAATGATTCCGATAATACTGGTTCTGGTTATGCCCTTTTCACGTCCTATGCCTTTATTCGCCTGTGCCTGTTCCATTTGTTCTCCTGAAAAGACTTCTTTTCCGTTTTTTCGTTGTCATAATATCTTAGGGTTGCATCGTTACAATGTCAACTGTTAAGAAAATCCACGGCTGAGCCGTGGTTTTTCTCAAACATATTAGTTGATTGATTTTTGCTGAAATAATAAATCTCCCTTTCTTATTTCAGAAAATTTACGTTTAAATTATACACCTGATAAAAGCACTTTACTATCAACAATTTGTTGAGTTTTGTAGATTAACCAAGTGATTTTTTGTTAACACGCATTCCTCGAATGGCAATGGGTTGTAAGCCTCCCCGATCCGGTTGATAGGCATGAGTAATCCCACTTTCCTGCAAAAAATGCGCGATTTTCTATTTTCAGAGCACTATTTTGCTTGTTTTCATGTGTTTACATCACTGAAACTACGATTTCTCGCATTTGAATGCTCTGAAACTGCATTTTCGCGCATAAAAGCTATTAATCATAAAAGTGCTGACGCAGGTCCCTTCGGGACTGCACCGCGGTCGTCAAATGCATTTGAGCCAAGCCTTCGGCTTGCCCCTGTGCGAGGAAAATCCAGCTTGTGCAAGCACGATGCATTTTCCTCACACAGGGGATGCATGCATGCTCAAATGCACTTTTCTCATCGCTGACGCAAAAAGACCGGGTCATCTGACCCGGTCTCTTCTGATACCTAGAATAAAGTATTAAACTAATTCGATAAGAACTTCCATAGCTCCGTCACCTTTACGCTGGCCAATCTTAACGATTCTTGTGTAGCCACCGTTACGGGTTGCATATTTAGGAGCGATTTCGTTGAACAGTTTACCAACTAAGTCAACCTGTTCTGTTCCTCTCTTCTTACCAGCTGCAGTATTTGGAACATTCTTTACTGGGTAAAGAACCTTCAGCATTTCTCTTCTTGCATGAAGTCTTGAAGGAGAATCTTTGGTGATCTTCTTGTCAACTACATCAAATACTGTAACCTTTTTGCCGTCTTTTACTTCTTTAACGCGCTTGCCATCTTTGTCCTTGCGGGCAACTTTAGCTTTTACGGTTACTTCTTCAAAGTTATCTTTTTCTCTTACTGCCAGAGCGATAAGGTGTTCAACTTCTCTACGAATTTCTTTTGCCTTAGCTTCTGTAGTAACGATTTTACCATTATTTAATAACGCAGTAACCTGGTTACGGATTAAAGCCTTTCTCTGATCGGCTGTTCTAGATAATTTTCTATATCCGGCCATAACCTTTTGCCTCCTTTAGTTATTCTTCACTTGAGCTCTTAAGCTCTAATCCTAACTCCTTCAGTTTCGCGAAAACTTCTTCTAATGATTTACGTCCAAGATTACGAACTTTCATCATTTCTTCTGGAGTTTTGTTAATCAATTCTTCTACTGTATTAATTGAAGCTCTCTTTAAGCAGTTGTATGAACGAACGGATAATTCCAGTTCATCAATGTTCATCTCAAGCACTTTTTCTTTGTCGTCTTCTTCTTTTTCAACCATAACTTCTGCTGTCTTAGCATTCTCAGAAAGGTTGATGAAGAGATTCAGATGTTCGCTGAGAACTTTTGCTGCAAGGCTAATAGCTTCATCTGGAGCTAATGCACCATTTGTGAATACTTCGATTGTCAGCTTGTCATAATCCGTAATCTGTCCAACACGTGTATTTTCAATCTGAATATTTACTCTTTCAACAGGTGTGTAAATGGAATCGATTGGAATAACACCAACAGCTGAATTATCACTTGCATTCTTTTCAGCATCGATATAGCCTCTGCCTTTTGTTATTGTTAATTCCATGTACAGTCTGCTGTCCGCACTGTCAAGGGTTGCAATAACAAGGTCTGGATTTACGATCTCGATATCCTGGTCAACCTGGATATCTCCGGCTGTAACGACGCCTTCGCCTGTAAAATCGATGTAACCGATCTTAGACTCATTTGTCGGGCAATTGTTTCTGATAGCCAGTTCTTTTAAATTCATGATAATTTCGGTAACGTCTTCCTTAACGCCCGGAATTGTTGTGAACTCATGTAATACGCCCTGTATTTTAATCTGGCTTACTGCTGCGCCCGGCAAAGAAGAGAGCATAATTCTTCTTAAAGAATTTCCAAGAGTAGTTCCATAGCCTCTTTCCAATGGTTCTAATGTAAATCTACCATATTTGTTATCTTCAGAGATCTCTGCAACCTCAATGTTAGGTTTTTCAAACTCGAACATAGGCCCTCCTTTGTTAAAATGTGAATTTGCAGGAACGCTCGGCTTCGCCTCGCGGTCCGTTTCCGGACCATAAATTCTTCGTCAAAAGTTTTTTTATACCAGTATAAAAAACTTTTTTCCTTGAATTTGCATTCCGCCTTTCGCTCCTATTTAGAATACAGCTCGACGATAAGCATTTCATCTACAGGAACGTCAATGTCTTCTCTCTTTGGTAACTCTTTAACAGTTACTTTAAGATTCTCAAGGTCTGCTTCTAACCAACCAGGAACAAGTCTTCCTCCAGTTACTTCTGCGATACCTTCATATCTTGCAGAACCTTTGCATTTTTCCTTTACTTCGATAACATCGCCAGCTTTGATAAGGTAGGAAGGAATGTTGATGCCTTTGCCGTTAACTAATAACTGTTTGTGGTCAACAATCTGTCTTGCCTCACGACGTGTTCTTGCGAATCCTGCACGGAAAACAATATTATCAAGTCTTCTCTCAAGAAGAACCATCAGGTTTTCACCTGTCTGGCCTTTCATCTGTTTTGCCTTAAGATAATAGTTGTGGAAAGGTTTCTCTAAAACGCCATAAATGAATTTAGCTTTCTGTTTTTCTCTCAGCTGAAGAGCGTACTCACTCTTTTTGCCAGAACGTCTGCCATTTGCAGCGCCTCTTTTTGATTTTTTGTCTATTCCTAAATATATTGGATCTAATCCAAGTGATCTGCATCTTTTAAGAACAGGAACTCTATTTACTGCCATTCTTTCGCACCTCCTAAATCAGACTCTTCTACGTTTTGGTGGACGACATCCGTTATGTGGAACAGGTGTAACGTCACTGATACTTGTTACCTGAAGACCGCTTGCCTGAAGAGCACGAATTGCTGCTTCCCTTCCTGAGCCCGGACCTTTAACAAATACGTCAACATACTTGAGTCCATGAACTAAAGCTGCTTTAGTTGCAGTTTCAGCTGCCATTTGAGCTGCATAAGGTGTAGATTTCCTTGAACCTCTAAATCCCAGACCGCCTGCGCTTGCCCAGCTTAATGCATTACCTTCTGTGTCAGTTAAGGTAACGATAGTATTATTGAATGATGACTGGATATGCGCTTGTCCGCGTTCAACGTTTTTCTTAACGCGCTTTTTTGTCACTTTCTTCGTAACTTTTTTTGCTGCCATTTTCTAAACTAACCTCCCTTATGGGTTCCCGTTCCGGTTTATCTATAATAAAGTCAATTTCCGGATTGGGGTGTAATTAATTATTTCTTCTTGTTTGCTACTGTTCTCTTAGGACCTTTACGAGTTCTAGCGTTGGTCTTTGTTTTCTGACCACGAACAGGTAAGCCCTTACGATGACGGATGCCTCTGTAACATCCAATCTCCTGAAGTCGCTTGATATCCATAGCGACATTTCTTCTTAATTCACCTTCAACGGTATAGCTACCTTCGATGATTTCAGATAATTTCTTTACTTCATCATCCGTAAGGTCTCTAACACGGGTATCAGGATCTACGCCTGCTGCTTCAACGATCTTAGTAGCGCTTGTTCTACCAATACCGTAAATGTAGGTTAATCCGATCTCGACACGTTTGTCTTTTGGTAAATCAACTCCGGAAATACGAGCCATTTAATTCTACCTCCATTAATAATGTAAAAAGGTTAACCCTGAACCTGTTTATGCTTCGGGTTTTCACAGATAATTCTGATTTTACCTTTTCTTTTGATAACTTTGCACTTTTCACAAATTGGTTTAACTGATGCTCTTACCTTCATGTCAAACTTCTCCTTTCCAAAAAAAGTCCGCCAAATATATTAGCATAAATAATCTTTCTACGCAAGAACTTTTCCTTGCTTATTTATCTCTCCAGATAATTCTTCCCTTGGATAAGTCATATGGGGACATTTCCAATGTAACCTTGTCTCCAGGAAGAATACGAATGTAGTTCATTCTAAGCTTTCCACTGATATGAGCTAAAACAGTATGTCCGTTTTCAAGCTCAACCTGGAACATTGCATTAGGTAATTTTTCTACAACTTTTCCTTCGATTTCAATTACGTCCGCTTTAGACATTCTTTACCTCCTAAAGTGTTAGAATCTCTGGTTCACCATCTGTGATCAATATGGTATTTTCGTAATGTGCGGAAAGACTTCCGTCAGCTGTTAAGCAGCCCCATCCATCATCCTGAAAATCTACATCACCGGTTCCGATATTGATCATTGGTTCGATTGCCAATGTCATCCCTGCGCAGAGCAAAATTCCTCTTCCCTTCTGCGGAAAATTAGGAATTTGTGGTGCTTCATGCATTTCACGGCCAATTCCATGGCCAACTAAATCGTATACAACTCCATATCCACGGTCGATACAGTAATTTCCAATCGCGTTGGATATGTCATGTAAGTGATTTCCTGCTTTCGCATACTTAATGCCTTCAAAGAAACTTTCTTCTGTTACTGAAATCAGTGCAGCTGCTTCTTTTGAAATCCGGCCCACAGCATGGGTTCTTGCTGCGTCACTCTGATAACCATTATGGATCAGTCCAATATCAAGACTAACAATATCGCCTTCCTCAATATACCGGTCTGCTTTTGGGATACCATGCACTACCTCATTATTGATAGATACACACACCGATGCAGGATATCCTTCGTAGCCCAGAAAAGAAGGAATGGAATTTGTTTTCCGGATAAGTTCTTCTCCAATTCTGTCTAAATCCAAAGTGGAAATTCCCGGTGCGATTTTTTCTCCTAATTGAAGATGTACATCTCTTAAGAGTTTGCCCGCATCTCTCATCAACTCAATTTCTCTTTTGGATTTGATTGTTACGCCTGGCATAATTATGCTCCTAAAACCTGAACAATTGCATTGAATACATCCATCATGTCAACTGTTCCGTCAACTTCCTTCAGAACGCCTTCTGCTGTGTAATAGTCAATCAGTGGCTGTGTCTGCTCGTGGTAAACATCAAGTCTCTTCTTAACTGTTTCCGGCTTGTCGTCGTCTCTAAGAATGAGTTCTGCACCGCATTTGTCGCAGAAGCCCTCTTTCTTAGGAGGAATGTTTACTATATGGTATGTAGCGCCACATGCTACGCATGCTCTTCTACCGCCCATTCTTTCAATGATGTTCTCATCTGGAACATCAACGTCGATTGCGTAATCAACTTTCTCACCTTTTTCTGCAAGAGCAGCTGTTAAAGCTTCTGCCTGAGGAATGGTTCTTGGGAAACCATCGAGAACGTATCCGTTCTTTGCATCTTCCCATGTGAGTCTGTCAACTACTAAATTTACTACCAGCTCATCCGGTACTAAGAGGCCCTGATCCATATATTCTTTTGCCTTGTTTCCAAGTTCAGTGCCTTCTTTAATGTTTGCACGGAAGATATCTCCGGTAGAGATGTGAGGAATTGTATATTTCTCAGCGATCATTTTTGCCTGTGTGCCTTTACCTGCACCAGGTGCGCCTAACATAATAATTTTCATCGTTATGCCTTTCTTATCTCTATTGCCTGTTATTTCAGTTCAGCTCCGGATGCCGGTGAAGGCATCCGAAGCACATTAACCAAATTATTCCTTTGCAAGGAATCCAGTGTAATTTCTTACAAGCAACATGGATTCTAATTTCTTTGCTGTTTCCAGGATAACACCTACAACGATGATCAAGGATGTTCCAGCGAAAGAAAGTGATGCATTAAATACTCCTGATACGATCATTGGGATGATGGCTACAATAATGAGTCCAACAGCTCCGATAAAGATTAAGTATTTGAGTACTCTGCTAAAATAATCTTCAGTAGGTTTGCCCGGACGGATACCAGGAACGAAACCACCCTGTTTCTTTATGTTGTTTGCAACTTCTGCCGGATTGAAAGTAATCTGTGTGTAGAAGTATGCGAAGAAAATAATCAATGCGATGTAAAGAAGCAGTCCCAGTGAGTAAATTGGGAAATTCGGATTGCACCAATAACTCGAGGTAAAGAATCTTGTCCATGTTCCAGGATTGTAATTTGTTGCGAAGTTCGCAATGATTACTGGGAACTGGAACAGTGAGGATGCGAAGATGATCGGGATAACACCAGCGGTGTTAACTTTCAGAGGAATATGGGAAGCCTGTCCGCCATAAGTTCTTCTTCCGACTACCTTCTGGGAATACTGAACATTGATTCTTCTTTCGCCATCGTTTAAGTAAATGATAAATGCAACAATTGCAAGTCCTAATGCGATAATGATTACAGCTGCTAATACAGCCATGCCTACGCTGCTCGCGCCCTTTACGAACTGCTGATACAGATTCATGAAATCGTTTGGCATTGTAGAAACGATATTTACTAACAGGATGATAGAAATTCCGTTTCCAACACCTTTTTCTGTAATCTGCTCGCCCATCCACATAACGCAGACGGAACCAGCTGTAAGAACTAAGATGTCGCAGATAATGGTCCAGGTATATTCTGCTCCGCTGATGGAACCGAAGATTCCCTGATTACCAAATCCAATTACCATCGCAATACTTTCTACGAGGCCAAGACCAACTGTAAGATATCTTGTTATCTTAGCGATCTTTTGTCTTCCATCTTCTCCTTCTTTCTGCAGCTCTTCCAGTTTAGGAATAGCGATAGTAAGAAGCTGGATGATGATGGAAGCAGTGATGTAAACAGTAATGTTTAATGCAAATACAGACATGCTCGAAAATGATGAACCTGTCAATGCATCAAAAAATCCAAATGCTCCGGATGAGAGTCCGCCCAGAACTTCCTTAACAACTGCAGGATCTGTTCCCGGAAGCGGAAGCTGACATCCAATTCTGACAATAATCAGCATTACGATAGTGTAAATCAATCTCTTACGGATTTCTTTAACCTTAAATGCGTGTCCAATTGTCCTAAACATTATTCTACCTCACAAGTACCACCTGCAGCTTCGATTTTTGCTTTTGCACTTTCGCTGAAGGCAGTTACCTTAACTGATAATTTCTTTGTAACTTCGCCATTGCCAATGATCTTAACGCCATCGCGTGGGTTCTTAACAATGCCCATATCCATTAAGGATTCAATAGTTACTTCTGCGCCGTCTTCAAACTTATCTAATGCGCTAACATTAATAGCAACGATTTCTTTTGTATTAATGTTTGTGAAGCCTCTCTTAGGGAGTCTTCTGAATAATGGCATCTGTCCACCTTCAAAACCGATTCTTGGTCTTCCGGAACGTGCCTTCTGTCCTTTGTGTCCCTTGCCTGCTGTTTTTCCGTTTCCTGAAGCGTGGCCACGACCTCTACGGAAGTTGTTACTTTGCTTAGAACCGTCTGCAGGATGTAAATTTGATAAATTCACTTTGTGACCTCCTTATGCTTCTTCAACTTTTACTAAATGTCTTACGTGCCAAATCATACCTCTAACTGCTTCGTTATCAGGAAGTTCAACAGTTTTGTTGAGTTTATGTAATCCTAATGCTTCAACAGTAGCTCTCTGTTTAGGAATAGCACCGATAGGAGATTTGACTAATGTAACTTTGATTTTCTTATCTGCCATTTGCTTTTCCTCCTTATGCTATTACTTCATCGACTGATTTGTCACGAAGTCTTGCAACCTCTGTAGGTGTCTTAAGCTGTTTAAGTCCATCCATAACTGCTAATACAACGTTCTGTTTATTGTTAGAACCTAATGATTTTGCACGAATGTTCTTAATGCCTGCAAGTTCTACTACGTTACGAGCTGGGCCACCAGCGAT
>JAZUGA010000070.1:0-9145 GCA_045640945.1 Lachnospiraceae bacterium
CCATGGTCAGTAATCGCCAGACTGTCGCAGCCTACTGCTTTCGCCTGGTTTACCATTTCTTTAATCTTTCCAGAACCGTCCAGAAGACTGTATTCGGTATGAACATGAAGATGTGTAAATGCCATTATTACTCCCTAGAAGTAAGGTATTTCTGTACGCCTGCCATAGCTTTTTCTTCGTCGGAACCTTCAGCGGTTACAACGACTTTTTCGCCCTGGGCAATGCCTAAGCTCATCATGCCCATAATGCTCTTCGCATTGACTTTCTTTTCTCTGTACTCAACAATAATCTGGCTTTCGTACTGGCTTGCAACCTGTACAAAAACTGCTACTGGTCGAGCCTCAAGGCCCTTTGCTAATTCAATAGTGATTTCTTTTCTGATCATGTGATCCTCCTTATTCAGACTGCTTTAACTGCTCTGCAATCTGGCTGATTTTCCGAAATCTATGATTTACGCCAGATTTTCCTACCGGCGGCGTCAGAAGGGTTCCCAGCTCCGCCAATGGCACATCCGGATTCTCCAGTCGGGCTTTCGCAATGGCCTGAAGGTTCTCATCCAGTTTCTCCAGCCCTATGGTCCGTTGAATTAATTTTATATCTTCTATCTGCTTCATGGAAGCATTAATCGTCTTACTGAGATTGGCCGTCTCGCAGTTCACCTGGCGATTGACGCTGCCACGCATTTCCCGGACGATACGGGCGTTCTCAAAATTCATCATGGAAATAGGCGCCTCGATAATGTTCAAAGCATCGGAAATTTCCGTTCCCTCCTTCAAGTAGAGGATGAATTTGTCCCGTCGCACGGCGATTTTCGCATTCAGGTCAAAGTCGGCCAAAAGTCCCTGAAGGAACACAGCTCCGCCCCGGTCATCACAGGCGATTTCCATGTGATAACCTTTCTCCGGGTCGTTCATGCTGCCCCTGGCAATGAAAGCGCCACGCAAAAAAGCCCTTTTGCTTTCCGCCTGTTTTGTCAGCTTCGCCAGGTTCTCCAGAGCCTCAAAATCTAAGTTAATATTAAAGGTTTTCCGAAGGGATGTAAAGTTATAAATAAACACTCCCCGGTCGAAATCCTTCTCCACGTTTTTCTCATCCAAGAGAATCAGAGCCGCCAGTTCCGCCTTCTGACAGTCTCCTTTTTTCGTGTAATGCTTGATCAGTTCTTCCTTTACTTCTGATGAAAATGACATTAAAGAACCTTTACCTCACATTCCAGTTTTACACCAAATTTCTCGAATACGGTATCCTGCACATACTGGATCAGATCCAGCAGTTCCGTAGCCGTTGCATGGTCTTTATTAATAACGAAGCCGGCATGTTTGTCCGACACCTGAGCGCCACCGAACTGATAGCCTTTCAGTCCTGCGTCCGTAATCAGCTTGCCTGCGAAATAGCCTTCCGGTCTCTTGAAGGTAGAGCCGCAGCTTGGATATTCTAAAGGCTGTTTCTCTTCTCTCTTGGCCGTCAGATCGTCGATTTTCGCTTTAATGTCCCCGTAATTTCCCTGAGCCAGTTCCAGAACTGCAGACAATACGATATAGCTTCCGTCAGAGCAGCAGCTGTGACGGTAAGCGAAGTCCATCTCTTCGTTGGTTTTCTCTACGATGTTGCCTTCCTTGTCCAGAAGCTTTACGGTTTTGATAATATCCCGCATCTCGCCGTCATAAGCGCCGGCGTCCATACATACGGCGCCACCTAAGCTTCCCGGAATTCCGGAAGCAAATTCAAAGCCGGTCAAAGAAGCCTCCAGAATCATGTCCGAAAGGTCCTTTAAAAGAATGCCCGCCTGGGCCGTAACAGTCGTTCCGTCAATACAAACGTCCAGCAGTTTTCTGGTTTCTACGATAGCTCCGTCATAGCCCTCGTCACGGACGATAATGTTGGAGCCGTTGCCCTTAAGATAAAACGGATAGTTCTCTTTATTCAAAGTCTGGATCAGGAAAGCTAAGTCCTCTTCCTTCTCCGGAGTAAAAAAATACGCTGCCGGTCCGCCCACTTCCATGGAAGTATGTCTGCACATAGGCTCCTCTTCCATAACGTTGGCTGCGCCAATTTTCTCTTTGATCCGTTCAAGTATTTCGTCAGATAATTTCATCATGAATTATTATTCTTCCTCTTCCTCGTCTTCCTCTGGGTTGTCGATTTCGTCTTTATGTTTATGGATTTCCTCCGCAACACGGTCCACCAAAGCCTGGGCAGCGTTGTAGCCCATGTTCTTCTGACGGTTATTTACCGCTGCAGTTTCAATAATGATCGCTAAGTTTCGTCCCGGACGGATTGGAATTCGATGGCAGACCATATTAACGCCTAAAATGTCCTGATATTCTTCATTCAGTCCCAGGCGGTCGTAGCCGCTCTTTCCGTCCCACTCTTCCAGGTTGATGATCATGTTGATCGGGGAGAATTCCCTAACTGATTCCACACCGTAAAGAGATTTAATATCAACAACGCCGATGCCTCGAAGCTCTGCTAAATGACGGGTCAGAATCGGCGCCTGTCCCATGATCAGATCCTCGCCGATCTTGGAAATTTCAATCAGGTCGTCCGCAACCAGACGATGGCCTCTCTTAACCAGCTCGATGGCGGTCTCGCTCTTACCGATTCCGGAAGCGCCGGTGATTAAGATTCCTTCGCCGAATACATCGACCAGAACGCCGTGCATGGTAGTGGTTTCCGCCAGCTGCTCGTTGATCCAACGGATAATTTCAACGATAACCAGAGCCGTCGAATTCTCGGTGGAGAGAACCGGAATATTATATTTAATGGCCAGATTCAGAACCTCCGGAGGAGGCTGAATGCCACGGGCCCAGATAATGCCCGGGAATTTGTAGGAGAACATTTTCTCAAAACGTTCCACTCTCTCCTCGAAGGTCAGGGTCTTAATGTATTCATTTTCTGCCCGGCCTAAAACCTGAATTCTTTTGGTGTCGAAGTAGTCATAAAAGCCAGCCAGCTGGAAAGCCGGGCGGTTAATACTTCTATGGTACACACGGATCTTCGCCAGGTCCACGGTCGGAGTCAGATTGGTATATCCTAATTTCTCAGCAACTTCTGCTAACGTAACATATTTTCTTGCCACGCTCTTCACCTCGTTCTGTCTCTTTTGACGGAAAAGCTTAAGGCCGTTCCGCTTATTTTCGTAACATCTTATTTTACTATTTTTTCGGCTCTTTTACAATTCTTCCTTGCTTTCTGCAAAGAAATCGATCACGCTCTGAGCTGCCTTTTCGTTCATGCCTTCCACCTGCATCAGCTCTTCTAAGCTGGCTTCTTTCACGGCGTCGATGGACTTGAAATAACGAACCAGTGCCAGCCTTCTCTTCGGTCCGATGCCCGGAATGTCGTCTAAGATGGATTTTACCTGGCCTTTGGACCGGAGCTGGCGATGATACTCGATGGCAAAGCGGTGAGTCTCGTCCTGGATGCGCGTAATCAGCTTAAACGGCTCTTTTGTCCGGTCCATCACATATTCCCTGCCTTCGTACAAAAGACCTCTGGTTCGGTGATTATCGTCCTTTACCATGCCACATACGGGAATGTTCCGGAGCCCTTCATCCGCCCCTTCTCTTACCATTTTCTCAATGGCTTCCTTTACGGCGCTGATCTGGCCTTTACCGCCATCAATTAAGAATAGGTCCGGCCGAGTCCATTCAGAATGCTCCAGACGCCGCGTCAGCACTTCTGCCATGCTGGCAAAATCGTTGGCTCCTACGACCGTCTTGATCCGGAATTTTCTATAATCATTTTTCTTCGGCTTTCCGTCTTCAAAAACAACCATGGAGCCCACGGACAGATAACCGGAAATGTTGGAAATATCGTAAGACTCCACCCGCTTTGCGTAGTTGATGCCCAGCATGCGGCTGATTTCCGTAATGGCGCCCTTGGTCCGCATCTCCTCCAGTTTTACTTTTTCCTTGTCCTGGTTGAAGACCATCTTGGCGTTCTTCTCCGCCAGTTCCACCATCTTTTCTTTCTTTCCTTTTTGTGGAATGAGAATGACTACTTTCTTGCCCGATTTCTGGGTCAGCCATTGCTCAATTGGCTCTTTGTCTTCAATGTCCTCCGGCACTAAAATTTCCGAAGGCAGATACGGCGAGCCGGCGTAATACTGCTTAATAAAGCTGGAGATGATCTCTCCGTCCGCCTCCTCCGGCGCTAAGGACAGGTAGAAATGCTCCCGGTCCAAAAGCTTTCCGTTCCGGATAAAGAACACCTGGATAATGGCCTCGAAGCCTTCCCGGCTCATGCCGATAACGTCCCGGTCTTCGCCCACTTTCGCCTCTACCTTCTGGTTCTCAGCGATTTTCACAGCGTTATTCAGCAGTTCTTTCCATTCTCCTGCCTTTTCATATTCCATGGCCTCGGAGGCCTTCATCATTTCGTCTTTAATGTAGCTGACGATTTCTTTGGAGCTGCCTTCTAAGAAGCGGCGCACTTCTTTAATCTTTTTGCCATACTCCTCGCTGCTGATGCAGCCGGCGCATGGCGCCTCGCATTTGTGCAGATGATAATTCAGACAAGGCCGTTCCTTGCCAATATCCCTCGGCAGCTTTTTGGAGCAGCTGCGGAGATGATAAACATTATTCAAAAGGTCGATGACATCATGTACCGCGCCCACATTCGGGTACGGTCCATAATAACGGTCCGCGTCCTTTTTGATTTTTCTCGTGAGAACCAGCTTCGGGAATTCCTCGCTGATGGTCAGCTTGATATATGGATACGTCTTATCGTCCTTCAGCATGGTGTTGTAGCGCGGACGATGCTCTTTGATCAGATTGTTTTCCAGCACCAGAGCTTCCACTTCGGAATCGGTGACAATATATTCGAAATAGGAAATCTGACTCACCATCTTTTCGATTTTCGGTGAGCGCACGCGATAGCTCTGAAAATACTGACTGACGCGGTTTTTCAGATTCTTCGCTTTTCCAATATAAATAATCTCGTCACGGCTGTCGTGGTGGAGATATACGCCCGGGCTGTTGGGCAGTTTTTTCAGTTCTTCCTCAATGTTAAACATATCCATAATTTAATAAAATTTTCATATAAAATCAAGATTTGGTGTGTTATAATGATTTCTAATTTTTTAGGAAGATCGTTTGATTCATGGAAAGACAGCCTTCGGATAAACAGCAGAGAGTAACCGCACGGGATAGCGTCGTACGACGTTCTACCCCTCAAAAGAAAGCGGACCTTTCAACAGAAACGAAATCAAAAGTTTCTGCTCTTTTTGATGCATCCGAAAACAAACCGGAAGTCAAACAGCCAGTCAAACCGGAAGTCAAACAGGAGGCCAAACGAAAACTTAAGCCTGAGGAAACTCAGGCGAAGGCGAAAGAAAGACCTGAAAACCTGGAACCGAAAAAAGCAGAACCTGTTAAGGCAGTGCCAGTAAAAACAGAACCTGCAAAAGAAGAACCAAAAGCTGCAGAAGAAAAACCGAAAAAGAAATCTGCTTCCAAGATAATCCTTACAGTAATTATTATCATTGCTGCCTGTGGATTACTCTTCTCTGGATACAAGCTTCTTTCCATCTATCTCGGATATAAAGAAGGCTCAGACGCTTACAAAGAAATCGAGCGTCAGATAATACCGGAGCCGTCCTCCAAACCGGAAAAACAGGATGAGGAAGAACCGTTCAGCGTCAACATGACCGCGCTGAAAGAATTAAACCCGGATGCCCAAGGTTATCTGTACTGCAAAGGACTTCTTTCCTACCCGGTTGTACAGTGTGGCGATAATGACTACTATCTGACCCACTTATTTAACGGGGAATGGAACTCCTGCGGATGCCTGTTCATCGATTGCAACACTCCGGACGCTTTTGAAGCCAGAAACTGCATCATTTATGGTCATAACATGAACGACGGTTCCATGTTCGCATCATTGTATCAGTACGATGATGAGTCTTTCTTTAAAACGCACAAAGAATTCGATGTCTTTACGGAAGGACATCATTACATTTATAAAGTACTTTCCTTATTTGTTACACCTGTTGACGGATTCGTTTACACGACCGAATTCGCCAGCGATGAGGACTTTGTGAATTTCTTATACAGTGCAGCTGGCTATTGCCCATATGAAACCGAGTATGGTGAGCTGACTGCCGACCGTAAAGTAATTACCATGTCCACCTGTCTTGGCAATGACGATGATACCCAGCGTTTTGTTGTTATGCTGATCCGTGACCGTGAAGTTACCGAATAACTTTACGTTTCCTGGCAGCATACCGCTGCCATTTCATCACAAAAATTAAAAAATTTATATAAACAAGGAGGTTTTTGCCATGTCTATTTGTGATAGCTTTATTTGCAACAACATTTCCAAAAACGATGCCGGCCACTTAACATTTGGCGGTCTCGACACCACAGTCCTTGCAGAAAAACATAAAACTCCGCTCTATCTGATGGATGAAGACAAGATCCGGAGTAATTGTCGTATCTACACCGAGGCTTTCAAAAAATATTTTAAAGAAGGCTCTATGGTTCTTTACGCAGGAAAAGCTAACGCTTTTAAATACATTTACAAAATCATCACCGACGAAAACATGGGCGTAGACCTGGTTTCTTCCGGTGAAATCTATACCGCGAAATCCGCTGGCTTCAACATGGCCAACGCCTTCTTCCACAGCAACAACAAAACCGACGAAGACATTGCCTTCGCTATGGAATGCGGCGTCGGATATTTCGTAATCGATAATGTGGAAGAGCTGATTTCTATTGAAGCAGAAGCTGCAAAGAGAGGCCTTACCCAGAAGGTTCTCTTAAGAATCACTCCGGGCATCGACCCACATACCTATGAAGCTGTTGCAACTGGCAAGGTAGACTCCAAGTTCGGTCTGGCCATCGAAACTGGTCAGGCAGAGGAATTCTTCGTGCTTTCCCAGAAGCAGGAACATGTACAGGTTTGCGGTTTCCATTGCCATGTTGGCTCCGAGGTTTTCGCAGAAGACGTTTTCGAGCGCAGCAGCGTCGTAATGCTGGAATTCATCGCAGACATGAAAAAGAAATATGATTTCGTTACGGGAATTTTAGATTTAGGCGGCGGCTACGGCGTAAGATACGTGCACAGCGACCCTTACGTAGACATTGATGAGAAGATCATGAGCGTTTCCGAAGTTATCAAAAACTTCTGCGCCCGGGAAGAAATTGAAGAGCCTCTGATCATGATGGAGCCGGGCCGCAGCATCGTGGCAGACGCAGGCATGACCCTCTACACCGTAGGCATGATCAAGCAGATTCCTGGCTACAAGAATTACGTTTCCATAGACGGCGGCATGACCGACAATCCGCGATTCGCTCTGTACGGTGCACGCTACACCTGTCTCAACGCCAGCCGAATTGACGAGGACCGCAACATGACCGCTTCCATCGTAGGAAGATGCTGTGAGAGCGGCGACATTATCCAGGAGAACGTGGAAGTTCCGGAAACCACCTGCCGTGGCGACGTTATCGCCGTATGCACAACCGGCGCTTACAACTACTCTATGGCCTCAAACTACAACCGCATTGGACGTCCGCCAATCGTTATGTTAAAGGGCGGCGTGGACACCGTGGTTGTCCGCAGAGAAACCCTAGAGGACATGATTGCCCTGGATCTGTAGACTAGATTTTATTTACTTGGGAGATAAAAATGGACCAGAAAGATTTTGTACTGTTATCGGATGTGGTGCCTAGCATCATTCAGGAAATCCGTTACTTTTCGACCTATAATTTCATCGGCGAGCGCATTGATGGCTACGAGCAGCCATGCGCCATTCTGACCCGGCAAGCGGCAGAGGCGCTGAAAAAAGTCAGTGACGACTTGTTCGAGATCGGCTTTTGCCTGAAGGTGTTCGATGCCTATCGTCCGGCAAGAGCCGTGGAGCATTTCGTGAGATGGGCGGAAGACGACGATGACCTGAAAATGAAGCAGTACTTCTATCCAGACGTAAACAAGAAGGACCTGTTCAAGCTGGGCTATGTAGCGGAGCATTCCGGCCACAGCCGTGGCAGCACCATCGACCTGACCTTGTTCGACATGGCGAAGGGCCATGAGGTCAGCATGGGCAGCCCTTTCGATTATTTCGGAAAGCGCTCCCACACAGAGTTCCTGGCGCACCTGACCGAGGAGGAAATCCAGAACCGTTACTTCCTCCGCTCCACCATGGTGAAGCACGGCTTCCTTCCGATCGAGGAGGAATGGTGGCACTTCACTTTGGCCAACGAGCCTTTCCCGGATACCTATTTTGACTTCCCGGTAAATGCTGATATCTTTCAGGCTGAATGATAGCTTTTTATCTTTTTGAGCGCGAAAAAAATCTTAATTGGTTTATGAACAGAAACATACGCGAAACAAAAATAACCCCCTTCATCGAGCACTCGATAAAGGGGGATTTTTTATTCTCCGAAAATGCCGTCATCCATCATCTGATTCCAGGACGCCTGGGTCGCTTCCATTTCCTTTTTCCGGATGATGGCCGCACGGTCGCTAAGAATGGCCAGCATTTCGTCCGCCACATCCTCCATCGGCAGATGGTTGTAGTGGCGCAGATAGCCGATCATCCGTCCCGCCGTAAAGTCCGTGTTCAGGTTGTCCGTAATGGCAACCGCGAAGCCCTCCGGATAGCCCTTTTCCAGCAGGAGATTATAAAGTTCTAAGCTCTTCGGCGATTTTTTAATCATGATATAACATTATAGCTTATATTGGGAGGATTGCATATGGGGGATGAAGTCTCTTTTGTTCCATTTTTTCAGTTGTGAACGATTTACTATTATCACAAATTTGCAAAGAACGGGAGCCGAAGCTCCCGTTCTGTATAAAATAATACTCCCCTTTACTCCAAAGTCTTCGTAAGCGTCGTGGAATCAATCTCGTGATAATTCTCATCACGAATTTCTATCTCGATAGAGAATTCTGAGATGGTATCCAGCGAAATATTATTGTCCTCAAGATCATAACCCATAAGCTCAATGTCCAAAATTCCACTCTGGCCTGGCAGAACATCCACACCAAACGCTATACCTGAAACTTTTACTTTATTGATGTAAATGTCACCAAATCCTGTATCCACGGTAATTTCTTGATCACTATCATTCTTCACCATAAACAGAATATGCAAATCGTCACTATACTCGAAATCGTCCGCAACAATATTCTTATAAATCAG
>JAZUGA010000071.1:0-12685 GCA_045640945.1 Lachnospiraceae bacterium
CCTGGTGGACTTCAGGGAAGTATGTTCAGTATTTCCAACGTTATTATTCAGTCTGCAATGAACAGCTTAGGACCTATTGCCATTGCAGCTAACACCGTTGCCCAGACCTATGAAAACTTCTGTTTCTTCTTCTGTGGTTCCTTCGGTCAGGCGTCTTTGACGTTCGTTGGACAAAACTATGGTGCAGGAAACTTCAAACGATGCAGAGAAGCTGCTAGAAAAGCCTTGGTATTAGGTATGTGTAGCGCCCTTCTGATGTCGACGATTTTCTGCGTATTCGGTAAATTCTGGGCTGGCCTTTATACGACAGATCCAGAAGTAATTCGTTTGGCTTGCTTCCGTCTGACCTTTGCAACTATGTTTGCATTCTTAAACGGAACCGATCAGGTATTCAGTGGAGCAATGCGTGTATACGGTTACACCATTATGCCGGCGATTATTTCCTGCGTATGTATTTGTGGTACGCGACTTGGTTTGATATTCACAGTATTCCAGTCTCATCCATCCTTCGGTTTATTGACCGCGATGTATCCAATTAGCTGGGGTCTGTCAAATATATTCCTTTTTATTGCATATTTTGCTATACTAAAGAAAGTAAAAGCCAAAATGGCTATGAATGAAGAAAATGTACAGGTAGTACAAGGAGGAGAAGCATGAATAGAGTAATTACTATTGGTAGAGAGTTTGGTTCTGGTGGAAGAGAAATCGGTGTCCGTCTTGCAAACGAATTAGGTATCGCTTATTACGATAAAGAAATCATCACAGGTATCGTTAATCATACAGAATTTACAGAAAACTATGTTAAAGAAGTAGTAGAAGGCGATTTCACAAAGATTATCCCTATCAGCATTGGAAGATCTCTGGATGGAGACGTTGATTTCCAGATTCAGCAGATGCAGTCAATCGTTAAGGCTCAGACCGAAGTTATCAAAGAAATGGCTATGAAGTCTGACTGCGTTATTGTTGGCCGTTGCGCAGACTATATTCTGGAAGAAGCTGGAGAAAAAGGTGACATCCAGTTATTCAAACTTTTCATTCACGCTAGCATGGAAAGCCGTGTAAAACGTTGCATGGAAAGAAGAACCGAAGCAGAAGCTAACGTTACAGAAAAAGATATGGAAAAACAGATTAAACGTGTAGATAAAGACAGAGCAAATTACTACACAAACTACACACTCCGTAAATGGGGAGACAAATCCAACTACGATATTTGCTTCAATACAACAAATATGGATCTTAAGATTATGGTTCCTCATATTGCTACTTTATTCTGCTAATTCTGTAATTGTCTGCTGACAAATAAATCAGATATACTATTAGTAAAATATACAGAAGCGAACAGCCGGTAATCTCCCGGTTGTCCGCTTCTTTTTGTTTGACAATATATATATATATATATAATCTTTTTCAAACAAATGCAAAATTTGCATATATTTGGGAGGGAAACATGAAGAAAATATTAGTATTTGCTTTAGCGGCAATGATGGTTCTTGGATTGTGTGCTTGTGGAGAAAGTGGAACCGAGGAACAGACAAAAGCTCCGGTAGAAGAAGTGACCGAAGCTCCAACTGAAGTTCCAACCGAGGCTCCAACAGCTCCAAAACAATTAAATGTTGAGATTGTAGAAGATTATATTATGCCTCATTATGAGTTCAACCGTGTTGAAAGAGTAATAGTTTTTAAAAATACGAATGATGTAGCCATTTCAGTTGAATCGGATAGTACTGCATTGGATCAAGACGGAAATAGAGTAGGAGAAAGTGAATTCGACATAGCTGGGGGAGTTGCACCAGGTGCGGAAGCTGCATTATATGAGTATTATCAGCTCCCGGAAGACTTTGAGGGAGAAATTGTAGACTTTGATACAGAACTCAATTTAAGAAAACTTGCCGATAACGAACGGCCTATTTATGTGGATAAACTTACATTTGAAATTGGACCTGATGTGTTTACTGATGTTACCGGAGAGTATAAATCAGATGAGAATTTTGAATGGATGGAGGCTAGGTTTGTCGCTGTATTGTTCAAAGATGGAACTGCTATTTCGGCCGGTTTTGGAGACGGAGGTATTGATGATGGCCAGTTATACGGTACTTTTATCTTTAATTCCGCTTCCTTTGATGATATGAAGATTTATGTTAGTGGTTATGGAATAGTAGAGTAATACTTTAATTTAACAATTTTGAAATAAATAATTAATATGCATGTAATTGAATATTACATGCATATTTTTTATAATAACGATGTATTCATCCTCAATCACATTTTGCCTCCCAGCGACGTGTGGTTATCCCAGATGAAGAATACATTCACCATCCCTAACAAACTGAATAAATTCTTTGTGGGAGCGCTTATTTTAACAGCGCTGCTTTTTGTGTTTATCTTTTTACCATCTACTGCTCAGGCTAGTCAGTCTGGATATATCAATGCACAGGATTTAAATGTACGTACGAAACCTGGAACCAATTCTTCCGTTGTAGGTACTATTTCTTATCGCGAAGTTACAATCTTAGGTTCCGAGAAGGATGCAGAAGGCGATTTATGGTATAAGATCAGCTACTTAGGTGGCGAGTATTACGTATACGGCGAATACGTTTCTGTTTATGACGATGATGATGAGCCAGCAGCTTCTTCTGTCGATGCAGGCTCTTTTGAGGAACAGTTAGAAAAGTTCCCATACAGCTATCAGTCTTACATTCGTAAAATTCATGAAAGTTATCCAAATTATATTTTTGAAGCAAACTATGTAAATATCAGTTACGACGATGCGGTTTATGAAGAGACCTTAGGTCATAGAAAACTGGTCAACATGTATTCGGACGGAATCTCCTGGAGATCCTTAAGCCCGGATTGCTATAACAGCAAAACCGGTCAGTGGTACACCTTCTCCGGTGACTGGACCGATGCTGGTATCGATGTGATCGAGTATTACATGGATCCGAGAAACTTCCTGTCTACCAAGAATATGTATGTTTTCGCACAGCAGACCTATTCTGGTGCAGAAACAAAGAGCGGAGTAGAAACTATTGTGGAAGGTTCCTTCCTTGCAGGAAGCTACACCGATTCTACCGGAACCCATAATTATGTCGATACGATTATGCAGGTTGCAGCGGAATCGAAAGTCAGCCCTTATGTCATTGCAGCGACTCTTCGTCAGGAACAGCCGACCTGGGGCGATTCTCCATTGATTGACGGAAGTTATAAATACTACAATTTCTTTAATTTCGGTGCCAGCGGAAGCGATGTTGTTGGCAATGGTATTGCTTATGCAAAGGGCCAGGGATGGGATACGGTTTACAAATCCATCTTAGGCGGAGCAAAGTCTTACTATAACGGTTATTTGAAATCTGGTCAGGACACTTATTTTTATAAAGACTATAACGTAATCAACCTGAACTTTGATCATCAGTATGCTCAGGGCGCTTACGATCAGGTAGGAAATGCAGCTTTCTTAAGAAATGCAATCAGTTCCGATCATAATGCCGTAGTTACTTTACGAATTCCTGTATATACAAGCATTCCGGAAACTCCACAGGGATATCCAGAAGAGAATAGCAAACTGAACCCACGCTACAACAAGGACGGTTCTGTTATTCCAAGAAAATCGGCAACTATTACGAATCCAACCGAAGAACCAACAACTCCAGCCGAGCCAGCTCCTGTAGTTACAGAACCTACAGCCGAGCCAAAGACAAAGGCTAAGACTTATGAAAAAGGTGACGCTAACGGAGACGGAAAGATTTCTTCTTTGGATTATGTAGCTGTTAAGAACCATATCATGGGAAATAAAGTAATCACGGACAAAGGAAAATTAGAGGCTGCAGACGCCAACGGAGATGGAAAGATTACTTCTTTGGACTATGTAAGAATTAAAAATATCATCATGGGAAGATAAAAATGAAAATCAAGAAATTATTAGCAACAACTTTAATAGTGTGTTTATTTTCCGTATTGTTAGCTGGAACAGCTTTCGCTGGGCAGGTATATGTTTCCGATGACTATATTGAATTGGAAGCAGGGGGTTCTACTTATGTTTCCCTGACCTTTGATGAGGCAGCTGGTCATTTTTCCGTAAGTTCCAATGGTAGTGTTTATGCCAATGATGAAGACTTCTTAGATAATGATTCGTATGGTATTGGTATTTCTGCTACAGGAACCGGTTATGGAGAAGTAATAATTTATTTAGATGATGTTGCTGATTATGATGAGAATGATTTATCTGGAGAATCCATTGTTATCGAAGTAAACGTATATGAGCCGGAAGCAGGCGATACGGATTACGGTAAAGGAGAAGATGATAATGCAGCGGATTCTGCTGACGAGAAAACAGACGATAAAAAAGACGAAACCAAAGCCAGCAAACTGGATGTAAAGATTGATGATAAAGATTATACCGTTTTAACGGATCTTTCCGGTTTAGAGCTTCCAAAGGGCTTTACGGAAAAAGAAGAAACTTTCGAAGGAGAAAAAGTAAAAGTCCTTCAGTACAAAGAAGCAATTAAGCTGTATGCATTGAAAAACAAATCGGACAAAACCGTCCTTTTCTACACTTATGATTCTGCTGCAAAGAAGTTTGTAAAGCCTCTGTCCATGACTCAGGGAAAGAGAACTTATTATTTTCTGGACATTCCGGAAGATACAGACATTCCTGGATATCAGAAAAAAGAAGTAACTGTAAACGGCGAAACGATGCAGGGTCTGGTTTCGGATTATGCAGGCATGGAAGATTACTGCTTTCTTTATGCCATGAATGATGGAACGGAAAGTTTCTATTGCGTAGACAATAAAGAAAACACGATTCAGAGAGTCAGCAAGTTTTCCATTCCATTAGATGACCACGAAAAACAGTTGGATGCGAAGAAAGTATCCCTTTTGGAAAATAAACCTGTCCTTATTGGCGGAGCAGTAGCCTTAGCACTTATCATTTTCTTCCTGATTATGTGGCTGGTTACAAAAAAGAAATACAGAGAAGCTTTGGAAGACGCAGATGATGCAAAAGAGGACAGATACTACAATGATTCTTATGACTACGAAGAGCCAGAAGATGTAGATTTCGATGATCCAATTGATTATGAAGATACCATCGACTACGAAGAAGTCGAAGACGATGATTTGGAGGATATTTCCTTTGATGATCTAAATTAGATTTTACCCCTCCCATAGACATTTTTTTGTTTTTTAGAACAAGGCCTTACCTTAACGGGTAAGGTCTTATTCTATTTACATTCGGTGTATTAAATTTAATGCTTAAACGCTTATTGAGAAATTTTCAAATTTATCGTGTTGAAAAAAAGCATATCCTTTATTCTTGAGCATAATTCTGTTAAAATTATAAAAAATAACTAAAAATAATAGGTTTTTAAAATGATAGATCCACATATTACAGGTTCATATGGCGGTTATGATGAGGGCTTCGGTGGTGAAGGCGGCATGGATTTCCGTGCCAACCGTTTATATGAGAGTTTGGAGAAGGCCGGACGCTATGCGGAACTGGATAAAGCAAAAAGAAACGAGCATTACAGAGCATATCTATTAGAAAATTTTGACGATTCCGAAGATGAGTATTATTAAAGTAAATGGTATTGAAATTGAGGTGCAGAAAAAGAAGGTGAAGAACCTGCATCTGCATGTAAAGCCTGACGGAAAGGCTTATATTTCCATGCCGCAGTACGTTACTTTGGCGGAAGCGGAACGGTTTGCGGCTGCTAATATGGACTGGATTTTAAGCCAGCAGAAAAAGTACAGGGATAAACCGTCCAAAGAATATTACGTCCGGAGAAAGCCGGAACTGGATGGGAAAATTAAGATTTTGCTTCCAAAATGGGAAGAGATTACCGGTCTAAAAAGTAAATCCTGGCACACCCGTTATATGACCAGCCGTTGGGGAAGCTGCATTCCTTCGAAAGGCAGAATCTGCTTTAATCTGCAGTTGGTAGATAAGCCAGAGGAATGTCTGGAATATGTAATTCTGCATGAGCTGGTGCATTTAAAATGTAAGGGCCATGGAGCAGATTTTAAAAATGAATTAACAAAATTTATGCCAAATTGGAAAGAAATCAGTAATAAGCTGAAATAATTGGAGATAGAAATGAAAAGAAAATTACTTGGAATAACATCTTTACTTCTTGCATGCATGTTCTTGTGTCTTTCTGTAGCTGGCTGTGGCCAGAAAGAAGCAGAACCAGAGCCGACAACCGCTGCGCCGGAAGTGGTTCCTGGAGAAAAAGTCAATGTCACTATGGATGTTGCGAAAGACGAAAACTTAAGAAAAATGCTGCGTATGTTTGATAAATATACCGATGGCGGTGAACCGGGAAGCATGGAATATGACTACCGTGATGAGATTTCCAATCGTCGTCTTTTGGAGTGTATGTTTGGTCAGAGATGCTGCGCGGAATATTCTTTATATCCGGTAGCTCAGGTGGTAGATCAGGGTGGTTCCATGTCCATCTCTGGCGAAAGCGTAAGCTGGGTTGCCCGTAATATTTTCCATGTGCCTTCCAACACTATTGCAGACTACGAAAGAACCTGCAGCAGTTACGATGGTGGAAGCTTTTCCGGTATTATCACTTTAGATGAAAACGGTGTTGAATGGTATTACTCAGATTTCACGATTCAGAAGGCGGAGTTTGACGGCGTTTATTATTATATCAAATACCGCAGAAGTCATGATGATCCAAGAATTGATGGTAATGCTTACCAGAAAGAATATTATGCGGTAATGACAAAAGAAGAAATTGATGGTCAGGAATACTGGACTTTATTTACCCATAGTTCCCATACCTATAATCTGATTGTGGAAGATCAGAATCTTGTTCCGGATGAGACATATGCAGAAGAAATTGCCATGCTGACCGACAGCGACAGCAATGTGGTTATGCGTTCCGGTCCTTCCAAAGATTATGATCAGGTAACAGTTCTTGCTCCGGGAATCATCGTTTATGCAATGGGTACAAAGGGAGAATGGAGCTACGTAAGATATTACGACCATTATGGATGGATTTATTCCGAACTTTTATCAAAATATGAGCCTTAAAGGTCTGTAAGATTTTTATAGAAAGTTGTATACAAGTTTGTTATAATCCAATCAATTTAATAGTAATGGATATATTATTTCCGAAAGTCCAGTGAAAATCTGGCACTGTGTCTCAGCAACCGTGATAGTTCATTCTTAAGCCGGGAGGAGAATATATCTGCCAAGAGTTTTCTGAGGTAGAATAAAAGGCAAAGGTTTTATTGTTATTTTTGTGCACTCTGGAAACGGAGTGCATTCTTTTATTTATAGGATTTTTCGAAATGAATTATCAAGAAACTTTAGAAAAAATAAATAGTGTCGATAGCAAGCTGCTGAGTCTGTGTAAGGAAAAATGGGATCAGGTAGCGAAACCTTTAAACAGTCTGGGAAAATTAGAAACTCTGACTGCAAAAATCGGAGCAGCTTCCGGAAACAGCGATGTTCATATCGATAAAAGACGAGTTCTGGTTTTCTGTGCAGATAATGGTGTAGTAGAAGAAGGGGTCAGCCAGTCGGATCATACGGTTACCACAGCGGTTGCCAAGGCTTTAGCAGAAGGCTCCTCCAACGTTAATATTTTTGCAAAAATGGCCAATGCGGACGTAGAAGTTTATGACGTAGGCATGGTAGATGATATTACCGTTCCGGGCTTGATTATTGATAAGACGAAGAATGGAACCCAGAATCTGGTAAAAGGTCCGGCCATGACCCGCCAAGACGCCATAAAAGCCATAGAAGTCGGGATTCATGCGGCAGAAAAGGCGAAAGAAGAAGGCGTAAATATCGTTGTAATCGGAGAAATGGGTATTGGAAATACCACCACCTCTGCGGCAATTATTTCTATTCTCTTAGGAATGGATCCGGAAGAAATTACAGGCAGAGGTTCCGGACTTTCTGACGAAGGATTAAAGAAAAAAATCAATGCCATCCGGAAATGCATCGAAGTAAATCAGCCCGATACAAAGGATGCAATCGATATTTTAGCGAAAGCTGGCGGCTTTGATATTGCTGCAATGTGCGGCGTAATTTTAGGCGGCGCAGCGATTTCCCTTCCGGTAATTTTAGACGGCTTAATTTCCGGAACAGCGGCTTTACTGGCTTATAAAATTGACCCAAGAACTGTAGATTATATGATTCCTTCCCATGTCAGCAAGGAACCGGGCGGAAATGTGATTTTAAATGCGTTAAACCTTTCCGGACCGATCAGCGCAGATATGGCTTTGGGAGAGGGCACCGGTGGTGTAGCTTTACTTCCTCTTTTGGATATGGCCCTGGCCCTTTATAAGGGAACGCATAGTTTTGATAACATTGGCTTTGATGCCTATGTAGAACAGAAGTGAAAAAATGAAAATATTTGTTGTAGGCGGAAGCGGAAACGGAAAAAGTGCATATGCAGAAAAAATCGCAGCAACCATTGGCGGAAAAATGATATACATTGCCACCATGCCAATTTACAGCGAGGACGATCTGAAGGTGGTCGAGCGTCATCATAAACTCCGCGCCGGCAGAGGCTTTGAAACCTTAGAACGGCCGAAACGGCTGGAAAATATACCAGATAATTGCGAAACGGTTTTATTGGAATGTATGTCTACACATGTTGCCAATATGATGTTTGGGGATGGTTTCGAGGAACTACGAAAAAACAAGGAAACCGATTGGGAAGAGGAAATCTGGAAAGAAGTGGAACCGTTTTTCAATCGTAGTGGTTCTACAATTATTGTTTCCGCAGAATCGGCAAAAGACGGATTCGATTATGATCCGGAAACCAACGATTACCGTCTGGTTCTTGCCCATATCAATAATAAACTTGCAGAAGCGGCAGACGTATTTGTAGAAGTAGTCTGTGGCATTCCGATTGTCCATAAGGGCAGCTTGGATTTTATGAATGAATAGAAGGAAATGAAATGATAAAAAGTTTAGTAATTGCTTTACAGACCTATTCCAGAATACCGATGCCTCAGGTGGAATGGGATGACAAATCCATGAAATATGTGTTTTGCTTTTTCCCGTTAGTAGGGGCGTTTGTTGGGGGCTTTGAAATTCTTTGGTATTTCCTGTCAGAGCTTCTTTGCCTTACGGTATGGATTTACGGAGCCGTTGCAGCGGTAATTCCGCTTCTGGTAACAGGAGCTATTCATATGGACGGGTTCTGTGATACCGTGGACGCTCTTTCTTCCCATCAGAGTCGGGAACGGATGCTGGAAATATTAAAAGATTCTCATGCCGGTGCTTTCGCCATTATCTTTTGTGGCGTATGGCTGCTTTGTTATTTTGGTTTCTGGGCCAATATTCCAAATGTGAGTCTTATGCACGGATTTGGAGAAGACTGGAATATTTTATTTACCGTTTGCTTTGGCTTTGTTTTATCCAGAGCCTTAAGCGGTTTGGCGATTGCAAATTTTAAAGGAGCCAGAACCAATGGAATGCTGGCAGGTTTTGCTGGTCCGGCGAAGAAAAGCACGGTTACCATCACCATGCTGGTATATATCGTAATCTGCGTGGTATTTATGATTCTTTTCGGCGGCTGGCTTGGTGTAATTACAGTTGTTGTAAACGGATTGATTTTTGGATATTACCGTTACTTATCTTATAAAAAATTTGGCGGAATCACTGGCGATCTGGCAGGTTGGTTCCTGCAGCTGGCAGAGCTGGGAACGGTGGCAGCTATCAGTCTTTTTGGATTTATCATTTAGGAGAATGTCATGAAATTATATCTTGGCGGTTTAGGACATGGACAAGACGTCCTTGCAGAAAAAGAAACAGGCCGTAAGCCGGTAATCGTAAATTGTGAAGAAGCTCTCACGGCGAAAGCAATCAATAATTTTGAAGAACTGGTACGGGAACAGGTAAAACAGGGGCTGGATGCGCAAAGCTATACCAGAACTCTGGTGGAAAAGAATCCGGACGTAGTTATCGCCTGTAATGAAATCGGATATGGCATTCATCCTTTAGACCGGGAAGAACGCCTTTGGAGAGAACAGACCGGAAGATGTCTTTGCATTTTGGCAGAAGCCAGTGAAAGCGTAATCCGGGTTAGCTGTGGCATTGGCCAGAAACTGAAATGAGGAAGATATGAAAGTTATTTTAGTACGTCACGGAATTACAGCCGGAAATAAAGTGAAACAGTATATTGGAAGAACGGACCAGCCTTTATGTGAGGAAGGAATTGCAGCAATTAAAGAAATTGGAGCTTCTGCAGATTTCCAAACAAAGACAGATAACTTAAGCGTTCATAAAATCTTCGTAAGTCCGATGATCCGCTGCCGTCAGACGGCAGAAATTCTCTATCCGAATGCGGAGCAGATTGTAAATTACGATTTACGGGAAATGGATTTCGGTATTTTCGAAGAAAAGAACTATCAGGACCTGAAAGACAGCAAAGAATATGAAGCTTGGCTGAAAACTCATTGCGAAGGCGATGTTCCGGAAGGTGAAAATAAGGCAGATTTCACGAAGAGATGCTGTGATGCCTTTGTGGATTGCTTGAAGGATTGCGAAGACGATACTGCCTACTTTCTGGTTCATGGCGGCACTATTATGGCAGTAATGGATGTGTTCTGTGAATCCGATAAGCAATATTACCAGTGGTACGTGGAAAATGGCCACGGTTATGTTGTGGAATGGAATGGACAGGAAATTAAATTAGTAGATCAGGTATAAAAATGTTAAAAAGAGAAGTGAATTTAGCAACCATCGATGACCATGCGATGGAAATTGCGGAAAAATATGATCTGGGTATCGAGCTGGACCAGTTTTGTACCGGAATGTACATGGACCCTCCGGAGTTTGAGACCTGGGATCTCGATGCAAAAAAATACATGAGTCGGGCCAGAACCTTTCATGGTCCGTTTAACGAGCTTAGTCCTTGTGCCATTGACCCGAAAATTAAGGTTATTTCCATGGAACGCTACAACCAGGCCTTTCAGATTATGTGGAACTATGGTCTGAAGCGGATGGTCCTTCATGGAGGCTTTGTTCCACTGGTTTATTTCCCGGTCTGGTATATTGAGCAGTCCATAAACTTCTGGAAAGAGTTTCTGGCAGATAAGCCGGAAGATTTTATTCTCTATCTGGAAAACGTTATGGAGCCGGAGCCGGACTATTTAAGAGACATTGTAAAAGAAATTAACGACCCAAGATGCAAATTATGTTTTGACTGTGGTCATGCCAATGCAGGAGGTGTCAGCTCTGTCCCTCAGATAAAGTGGATGGAAACGGTTGGTCCATATCTTGGCCATTTGCACCTGCATAACAATGACGGTTCCTGGGACTGGCATAAGAATTTAGGAGAAGGAAATATTCCGATGGAAGAACTCCTGATTATTGCCGATGAATTGGCACCGGAAGCTTCCATCACAATTGAAAATATAGACGATACGGAACAATCCGTAATCTGGCTGAAAGAACACGAAGTAATTTAATGCAGAAAGAAGAATTCTCAACCTATCATCCAATAACGAATATTATATTTTTTCTGGGCGCGATCATTCTGGGAATGTTTCTGATGCATCCGGTTTTTGTGGTCATATCCATGGTAATGAGTATGACTTATCTTTTCATGATTAAAGGACGGAAGGCCTTCAGGGAACTGATTTATATGGGCGTTCTGTTTCTCCTCATGGCTCTTCTGAACCCAGTATTCAACCGAATGGGAAGAACCGTTTTATTCCGCTATTTAGGCCGGCCGTTCACTTTGGAAGCCTTAATCTACGGCATTGTTTTAGGCGGTCTTTTAGTGTCCATTCTTTGCTGGTTTGCCTGCTATAACGCAGTAATGACCAGCGATAAATTCCTGTACATTTTTGGAAAAGCCATTCCATCCGTTTCTTTGATACTTTCCATGATCTTGCGTCTGATCCCGAATTTCATTAAAAAAACGAAACAGATTACCCAGGCCAGACAGTGTATCGGTATGGCTGGAAATGCTTCGGAAAGCAAAGTGGAAAAGCTGCGGAACGGAGCCACGGTTCTTTCCACCATGACCAGCTGGGCTTTGGAAGGCGGCATCATTACGGCCGACAGTATGCGGGCCCGTGGCTATGGAACCGGAAAGAAAACAAACTTTGCAATTTATACGTTTGAAAAACGAAACCTCATTCTCATCTGTGTTATGGGTGCTTTGCTGGCGGGACTGATTTTTACAGCCATTATGGGCGGCTCCAGCGCAGTATTCATACCGGAAATTGAGATGACCTGGTTTGGAAATCCATATATGTTCGCAGGAGCAATCTGCTATGCAGTATTCCTGTTCCTGCCAACGTTTCTTAACATAAAGGAGATTGTAAAATGGCGCGTATTGAGATCAAGAATTTAAGTTTTTCTTATCCCACAAGCGACGGCAGATTTGCCTTAAAAGATGTATCGCTGACAATTGAAGAAGGACAGTATGTAACGCTTTGTGGACGAAGCGGCTCTGGAAAGAGTCCCTTACTGAATCAGTTAAAAACAGTCCTTGCTCCAAACGGAAAGAAAGAAGGCGGCGTATATTTAGACGGTGTTTTATTAGAAGACGTTGATTTAAGAACCCAAAGTTCTACCATTGGCTATGTAATGCAGGATCCGGACAGCCAGATTGTTACGGATAAAGTTTGGCATGAACTTAGCTTTGGATTAGAAAATTTAGGAACTGACCCTAGAGTTATGCGAACTAGGGTAGCTGAAATGGCAAGC
>JAZUGA010000072.1:0-3801 GCA_045640945.1 Lachnospiraceae bacterium
AGCCTTTGTGATAGCTTTCTCAACTAATTCAGCATCCAGCTCAACGGTAATATTTGCTAAATTCTTCTCTAATTTTTCAACTTTAACATTCATTTTTAAAATCCTCCTTAAGGGTTCTCACGCAAATTGGTATTTTATCATATTTCAAGCTATTTTTCAAGAAAAAGCCTTATATTCAATATCAATCAATGTTAAGCCACAGGCTGCAGCTTTCGGAGCCGACAGACTTCGGTCGCAACTATCCAGAATCTCCTTCACATGTTCTGGTGGGAAAACACCCATTCCAGCCTTCTCCAACGTACCTGCAATAATCCGGACCATGTTGTACAAAAATCCATTTCCCGTAATCCGGATCTTGATTCTCTTCGGCTCAAAACTATTTTTTTCCGTTTCTTCCAACCAAGCCACATCCTTTGGCAGCTCAATTTTCTCTTCAGAAATATCAATGCGGTAGATGGTCCTTACCGGGCTTCTTTGTTGTCCGCCAGAAGAAGAAAAGGCGGTAAAATCATGCTCTCCCAGCAGATATTCGGCCCCTTTACGCATTTTCTCTACGTCCAGATAATAATAGACATAATCAGCATAAAGGCGGTAAATCGGCAGATATACGCGGCTATTCAGTATGGTATACTCATAGGTCTTTGCGCAATCCGCATGTCTTGGATGAAAAGAAGCATCCACTTCCTGAGAGCTGACGATTTTTATATCTTCCGGAAGGCTCTGGTTCAGGGCGAAACAGATTTTCTCCGGCGGTATTTTCGTTTCGGTATCGAACACTGCCACATTCCCCAGGGCATGGACTCCGGAATCGGTACGGCTGGCACCGATAATGGTAATGTCTTCTTTTAAGAGCTTAGACAGATGCTCATTGATTACCTGTTCAATGGCGATTCCGTTTTTCTGGATCTGCCATCCAACATAGTTGGTTCCGTCATATGAAATTACCAGTTTTATTCTTTTCATATGGTTCCCCAGGTTAAGAACTTATTCATCAAAATCGTAAGGGCGATGGCTGCAAGCAGGTAGAACAGCAGAACGAAATATGCGACCTTGTCCCTGTTTTCGTATTTTAACGGGAACATCTTGGTACGTTCGCTGCCACCCCGGTAGCATCTGGATTCCATGGCAGTAGCCAGTTCCGTTGCACGACGGAAAGCACTGACAAAAAGAGGGACCAGAATCGGAATCATGCCTTTCGCTTTGGCAATAATTCCACCGGTATCAAAATCTGCGCCACGGGCCAGCTGGGCTTTGATGATCTTATTGATTTCTTCCGTCAGAATCGGAATGAATCTTAAAGCGATGCTCATCATCATTGCAATTTCATGACCCGGAAAATGTATTTTGTCCAATGGTTTGAAAACCTTTTCCAGACCGTTGGTAAGAGTCGTCGGGGTTGTTGTGTAAGTAAGCATGGAAGCGCCTACGATTACAAAAATCAGACGAAGAGCAAAGAACGCAGCCCGGTAGATGCCTTCCTTCGTCATGTTGAAAATCCACCATTTCCAGATGGTCGTTCCTTCCGTTGCAAAGAACAGGTTGAAGAACACCGCCAGGAAAACCAGCAGCCATACGAATTTCAGGCCCTGGAAAATATGTTTCATCGGCACCTGGGAGACGATAACCAGTGCAACTAAAGCCGCAGCCAGGAAAATAAATCCCCAGATGTTGTTAATAATAAAAAGGGCGGCAATATAAACCACAACGCCTAATAATTTTACGCGTGGGTCTAACTTGTGGATGATGGAATTGCCCGGGTAGTACTGCCCTATTGTAATATCTTTAAACATGCTTCTTCTACAGTAAGAGCGCCTCCTAAGCCGAGGCTCTCAGTAAATTCATAAACTTCCGGTACTCCTAAGCCGATATCTTCCAGTTCTTTTCTGTGGCTGAAAACTTCCGTGGTAGGACCATCTAAAATAACTTCGGACTTATGCATTGCGATAACACGTTTTGCATATTTCGCTACTTCTTCCATGCTATGGGATACTAAAGTAACCGTTACATGGTTCTCCTGCTGGTAATTCTTTAAAAGATCCAGAATTTCTACCTTTCCTGCAGGATCCAGGCCAGCGGTTGGCTCATCTAAAATAAGGACATCCGGACTCATGGCAAGAACGCCGGCAATGGCAACTCTTCGTTTTTCTCCACCGGATAATTCGAAAGGAGATTTCTCAAAAAGACTTTCGGGAACGCCAACTGCCTTTAAAGCAGCCTTTGCCTTCTCCTCCGCCTCTTCCTGAGAAAAGCCAAGGTTCTTCGGACCAAAACATACGTCTTTCAATACCGTCTCTTCAAAGAGCTGATATTCCGGATACTGGAAAACCAGGCCTACATGGCATCTTAAATCCCTTAAAGCCTTTTTCTCTTCCTTTGTCAGCTTTCCAGCTTTGTAGATTGGAACGCCGTCATAAGTTACGGAGCCGTTCGTCGGTTCCAAAAGGCCGTTCAGCATCTGAATCAATGTGGATTTTCCAGAACCGGTACTTCCGATGATACAGATAAACGTATCTTCTCCGATTTCCAGATTCACGTCACTAACCGCTTTTACTTCCTCTTTGGAGCCAAGGTTATATATGTAATTAACGTTTTCAAGTTTAATTATCATTGGTTTTTAATAGCTTCTCTTAATTCATCTGCAGTGATTACGTCTTTTGGAATGTTCATTCCCTTTTCCCTTAAGGCTTTTGCCAGCTGGCAAAGCTGTGGCAAAGTCAATCCTGCTTCCTCTATTTTTTCATCCTGGGAGAAGATTTCCTTCGGAGTTCCCTGCATGAAAAGTTCGCCTTTTTTCATAACGAAAATGTAGTCTGCATCCAGAGCCTCTTCCATGTAATGGGTAATGGCAATAACGGTTATGCCTTTTTCCCGGTTCAGCCTTAAAACCGTATCCATTACTTCGTCACGGCCCCTCGGATCCAGCATGGCAGTAGATTCATCTAAAACGATGCACTTCGGTTCCATGGCAAGAATTCCTGCTACAGCCACTCTCTGTTTCTGTCCGCCGGAAAGCTTATTTGGCGAATACTTGGCAAAATCCTTCATTCCAACTTCTTCCAGGGAACGATAAACCCGTTCCTGAATTTCTTCCGATGGAACGCCTAAATTTTCCAGACCAAAAGCTACGTCTTCATCTACTACAGAGCCGATGATCTGATTGTCCGGATTCTGGAAAACCATACCTACGGTTTTGCGGATTTCCCAGACCTGATCATCTTCCTTTGTATCGATTTCATCTACCCATAAGGTTCCTTCTGATGGAAGAAGCAAAGCGTTAAGATGTTTTGCAAAGGTGGACTTTCCGGAACCGTTCATGCCCAGAATACAGATAAACTGACCGGCCTCTACATTTAACGTAATGTCCTTAATGGCATCTTCTGCAGGCTTAGGAGCTTCCTCCTCAGCCTGTGGTTTCTTTTTATCCGTCTCTTCCCCGCTGAAGGCATCTACGTCCTCCATTACCGGATAGCGGTATTTAATTTTTTCTGCTTTAATAAAACTCATTTTTTATAAAATTCCGTCACAAAAGAACGCCTCAAAACAGCGTTACAGCATATATTAACATAAATAAGCAATAAATCAAATGAAATCTGTTGAATAATAAAAATAAGGGGCACTTTCGCCCCTTATCATCAATCGGAATAATCAATATCGAAATTTATCTTTACTTCATAGCCTGGATAGTCTTCTAAGACTTCTTTTTTCAGTTCTTCCAGGAAAGAGTTTTTGTCTTTAATTTTAAAGTCCAGCAAAATGTCAAAGGAAATAAATTTCATCTCATCATCAATATAGATTCCATGA
>JAZUGA010000073.1:0-2656 GCA_045640945.1 Lachnospiraceae bacterium
AAATCCGTTATCTTCAGGTGCAAACATTTTTGTTGTTCCGTCTTCCACTGTGGATTCAAAATCGTAAAAACTGTCCGTAAGCTCGCCGATTGCATCTGCCAGAGAAATATTGAATTCTTCTTTTTTACCTGCCATTGCAACAGCGTAATATGCAGGCTTTGCAGACAAATCGTTGTTAAGAAGAAGCGGATAAGTAGTATTTCTCCATGAGGCATCATCCGTAAGTCCCCAAAGTGTAACGGAAGTCAGGTTGACACCGTTTTCAACTTCTTTTACCAATGCACTGAAGAAATCATAATAAAACTGAGCCTGACGGTACCATTTACCATCGCCGCTTCCGGTGCATCCGACATCAAGTTCGGTGATATGGACTTCTCCTACTGCTTCCGAATAACGTCTCAACGCCTTCATGTAGGTTTCAATATTCTGGTCATCGCTGAGATGTCCCTGCATACCTATACCATCTAAAAGGCCGTCACCCTTTAAGGTTCCGTCGCCGTCCTTTTTAATAACGTCGCTCTTTACCATTGACTGTCCGGCATTGAAAACATACTCTGTCGAGTACTTAACCAATGCACTTACTCTTCCGGAAAACCATTCATTGTAATCATTGAGGAAAAGCTTGGGCTGAATAGACGATAAATCATCTTTTTCAGGATCCAGACCGTACAAAGAAGCATACTCCTTCGAAAATTTCACTTCTGCTTCTTTTGCAAAAAGGAAAGAATAATACAAAAATTCCGGACCGATAATCTTCTTCCAGTAGCTGGCACGTAACTGGTCGGGCTGACCCTCATCCATCGCTTCATTAACTACATCCCATGCATAAATCGTAGCAGCGTAACCGTTTGCATAGGTATATTCCATCATGGAGTAAATGTAAGTACGTAAACGGTCTATGAGTGTTTCTCTGTCGACAAGGCACTCAGGGTCCAAAACCGCACTGTCGGAAGTAGTGGAAATTCCTTTGCTGGTTGCCTTAAAATCTATTGCAAAAATGGAAGGATTTACCTGTCCATGCCACACAAGAGTATGGCCTCTCATTGCTACGCCGTTCTCGGTAGCCCAGTTCATCATCTCGTCAGCTGCTTTGTCAATCTTAAACAACCCTTCGCTAAATGAAGAAAAATTGTAAGCCGGCTTCATTTCATTTCCACAGGTAATACTGTTAAAAAGAGTGCTTATAGCTTTTTCCTTATGAGCGTTTCCAATCTCCTTGTTGGCCTGATTCCAATGGTCGATTGCTTCGCAGGCAGCGCCCATTTTGAAATAATCCTTATAAATCTCCGCTAAAGATTCATACTCATCCGTATCTGCATAAGTAATGCCTTTAGCCTCTGCATCAAGACTTACACCCCCAAGGCAGGAGAAAGCAACACAAACCGCCATAAGAGGCGCGGTAATTCTTTTAACTATTTTTCCAAACATTTTCATATAAACACCTTACATATTTTTATTTTTCTGAACATCTCTGTGGGTCAGGGTTACGCCGTAATTGCCCTCCGAAGACATTCTTTTATAAAGCTGGTCGGCCAGGGTAACACTTCTGTGCTGTCCGCCGGTACAACCGATGGCAATAACCAGCTTGTATTTTCCTTCTTTAATATAATTGGGGATAAGAAATCTGAGCATATTCTGAAGAATATTCAGGAAATCATCCGCTTCCTTATATCCCATTACGTAATCCTGCACAGCCTCGTCCATCCCGGTGAGCGTCTTCAAATGCTCTACATAAAAGGGATTTGGAAGAAATCTCACATCAAAAACCAAATCCGCATCCTGCGGTATTCCATGCTTGTAGCCAAAAGAAATAATATTAATCATCAGGTTATTGTATTCTTTGTTTTCCACAAAAATCCTGTCGATTTCAGCTTTCAGCTCTCTTGTAAGCAGGTTTGACGTATCAATAATATAGTCCGAAAAGCTTTTTACTTCTTCCAAAACCTTTCTTTCTCTGTCAATACCGTCCTGGACACGTCCGTTATCGGGTGCTAAAGGATGCACACGTCGGGTCTCCTTATATCTTCTGAGCAAAACCTCATCACTGGTTTCCAGGAAAAGGATCTCCAAATGAAACCCGTTATCCTTCAATCGCTTTAATACAGCCGTAGTTTCTTCAAACGACTGGTCTGCTCTTGCGTCAACGCCAAGGGCAACCTTAGAAAGTTCCGAGCTTTTGCCGGCTACAAGGTCAACGAAGTTTTCAATAAGCACTACCGGAAGATTATCCACGCAAAAATAGCCTACATCCTCCAGCATTTTCATGGCAGTTCTTTTACCGCTTCCGCTCATTCCCGTTACTACTACCAGACGCATCCGATCGCTCCTATTGTACTAGTTAAATTTACCTATCTTTATTACTTCCGGCTCCAAAATAAATCCGGAGCTTTCCTTAACCTTCTTTACAATCTCATCCATCAGGAGGCTAACATCCTTCGCTGTCGCATTTTGATCGTTTATCACGAATCCGCAATGCTTCTCTGACACGCAAGCGCCACCTACTCTGAATCCCCTCAGGCCTGCATCTTCTATAAGCTTGCCTGCAAAAGCTCCCTCAGGTCTCTTAAAAGTACTGCCGGCACTGGGAAATTCCAGGGGTTGCTTGGACTTACGCCTACCCATAATGTCGTTCATGGTATCTGAAATAATGGACTTA
>JAZUGA010000074.1:0-7110 GCA_045640945.1 Lachnospiraceae bacterium
TTTGTAAAGGAAATGAACGGAGCTTTAAACGGCCGAGGTGGCGGACGAAACGGATTTGCTCAGGGAACTTTAAAGGCAAGCTTGGAGAAAATTCAAAACTTCTTTAATTCGTTTACAATTGTACAGTGAAATAAAAAATACAGACATCAAAGTTTTTGCTCCCGGGGAAGGAAAGAAAGGATGGAAAACTATGAAAAAAATAATTGCGATTAATGCAGGACCACGTACCAACTGGAATACCGCGCAGCTGGTAAAGGAAGTAGGAAAAGGTGCAGAAAGCAAGGGCGCAGAAGTAGAATATATCGACCTTTATAAGCTGGATAAATTCACCGGATGCATTTCCTGCTTTGGATGCAAGCTAGAAGCTTCTTTTGGAAAATGCGCATGTCATGATGGACTGTTTGAAGTTCTGGAAAAGATTCGAAATGCAGACGGACTGATCATCGGTTCACCAAATTATATTGGAAACCTGACCGCTGGTTTCCGTGCTCTTTATGAAAGACTGATTTTCCAGTATCTGACCTATAACAAAGAAAAATCCAACTGCAATGAGCACTTCATTCCAACGGTTCTGATTATGACCAGCAACTGCCCAGAAGAAATGTACGGCGAGAGAGGCTATACGGAATTATTGGAAGGCTATAGAAGAACTTTAAGCGCTATCGTAGGACCGACAAAAGTTCTGACCTGTGGAGATACCCTTCAGGTTGATGATTACAGCCAGTATGACTGGACCAACTTTGATCCGGAAGCGAAGAAAAAACGCCATGACGAGACCTTTGGCGATTATCTGAAGAAAGCCTTTGAATTGGGAGCAGAACTGTAAATAATAGATTTTCTCTTTACACAAGGACGCAGATATATTCCATAAACAGAACGATGGCTACTAACCTCAGAGCACACACACCGTATTTCCCTCGCTCGCAGCGGGCATGAGGTGTCAGCGTAGCTGACGGAGTCCTGATGCCTGTTCCGTTTTGCGGAACGACACATTACTCGCCTACGGCTCAGACACACTCGCTCGGGCGTTGTGCGCACTCTTCGCTAAGTAGCCTCGTTATTGTTTATTCCATATATCTGCGTCCTTTTTGCAAATATAAATTCAATTATTTCGGAACTTCTGCTTCACAAATTCTTCGGCTTCGGTCAGTTTTTCGTCAGCAGCCTCTTTCATTATGGATTTTAACAGCTCATATTCGTTTACAGCGCCTTTTCCATGAAGAACTGCATAAGCGCCCGCATCACTGCCGCAACCGATAAAAACGCCCTTTTCGTAAGCCTCAGCGATAGCTGAGAGATGGCGGTCTGCTATTTTTTCAACTTCTTCCTCGTTAAAACGGCCAGTGCCTCTTAAATTGAAGCTCGTAACAGCAGTCGGAACCCAGAGAATGTTTTTCTCTTTTAAGATATCCATGGTTTCGCTGTCCATATAGTAGCCATGTTCAATGGAATCCACGCCGGCTTCAGCTGCCTGACGGACGCTTTCGGTTCCGCTGGCATGGGCCATGACCGCAAAGCCTTCTTCATGGGCAATATGAACCAGTTCTTTTACAAAGTCGGTAGTGTAGTCCGTTTCCGAAACGACGCCGAACTGATCAAAATCTAAAATTCCGGAAATCATGATTTTAATAAAGTCCGCTCCCAGGTCTTTCGCTTCCAAAACTCTTTGCAGGAACTCTTTATGGTCTGCATAAGAAACGCCGGCAACCTTTCCGTAATTGCCTTCCTTGTAGAGCGCAAAGACCGGGCTTAAATAATCGATGCCGTAATCGGCAGCAATTGTCTTCGCATAAAGGCTGGCGCCATAATGGTCGCCTCCTTCCCGGACACAGGTAATTCCAGCGTCCTTATATGTCTGAAAAACGCTTTGTATCGCTTCTTGATCTACGACTGTTTTATGTCGCTCAACGCTTGCTTTATAGTCTATTCCATCCATGAACACATGGGCGTGAAGTTCTGCATGAATCATTTCTTTGACCTGCCTGTTTATTTGCGTTATATTATAGCACAAAAGTTTAACAGTCCCTAACGTTTCTGGCAAAGGGTACGGATTTAAAACCAGGAGAAGACATGATTATACGGAAAGCAACGGAAAAAGATTTAGACGGAGTAGAAAGTTTGTATAAAAATGTGGTGACATTTTTGGAAGGTCATGTGAACTACCCCGGATGGAACTGCGAATATCCCGTAAGAGCGGACGCGGAAGAAGGTCTGAACATGGGGGCTTTGTATGTAGCAGTAACGGAGCCGGAAGGAATTGTGGCCGGAACCTTCATGCTGAAGCATCGACCGGAGCCTGGCTATGAGACTGCAGACTGGGGAAATGATTTCACTTATGATGAGATTTATGTGGTATATACATTTGCTGTTCGATGCGATTATTTTGGAAGCAAGGTCAGCGACCAGATGATGGATTTTATTCTGGAAGAAGCGAAAAAAGATGGAATGAAAGCGGTAAGACTGGATGTGGTGGACCGGAACGAGCCGGCCATTCGTCTTTACCAGCGACATGGATTTCAATATACGGGAACGATTGATGAAGGGCTTGCAGAGTACGGACTTCCTTGGTTTCAGACGTTTCAATATGTTTTATAAACGAATGATATAAGATTGGCGGAGAAGCCGTCATCTTGAAAATAGAAAGCAGGAAGAAAAATGATACAGGATATAGAACCTCATGTTTTTCACAACGAATACCGGCCGGAAGCCCAGGCAAAGGAAGATTCCCTGGTATTGTGTTTTGATGGAAAAAAGATTTTAACAAAGCGGTTGGAAGAGGGACTGGTTTTCCCAACAAAGAGCATGCTTCCGGAAGAAGTTTCTCTGGTTTATGCCTTTGCTGTGGATGAGACAGAATACTTTATAGACTTGAGTGGAAAAACCTATGAATTGGAAGGCTTCGGTTATTTAGACCTGATGGAGGCCCGGAGAGGCTGCTCCAATGCAGACGGAATGATTCTTTTTACGGGAACCCATCTGCATCAGTGGTACATGGAAAGTAAGTTCTGCGGAAGCTGCGCAACTCCTACGGTTCACAGTGATTATGAGAGGGCCATGAAATGTCCGAACTGTGGCAAGAATATCTATCCACGTCTGATGCCGGCAGTTATTGTAGGTGTGACCAATGGAGACAAGCTGCTGGTAACGAAATACAGAGAAGGAAAATTCTACGCGCTGATTGCTGGTTTTGCAGAAATCGGGGAAACCTTAGAGCAGACCGTAGCCCGAGAAGTGTTTGAAGAGACGGGAGTCCGTGTAAAGAACATCCGTTATTACAAATCCCAGCCATGGGGCATCGTAAAAGATTTGTTGGTCGGTTTTTACTGTGACTTAGATGGTGATGATACCATTCATGTAGATCATAACGAACTCCATTCCGCAGAATGGAAAGACCGGAAAGACATTGTCCTTCAGCCGGACAACTTCTCCTTAACCAATGAAATGCTGACCATGTTCAAGGATGGGAAAATACCGGAATGACAGTATCTGCGAGGTGACATGCTCCGGTGAATCAGGGCATCGTTGAGTTCGTCCTTATCTCTCACAGTAGCTGGTAAATAAATCGTCATTTAAGCAAGAATTCGCGGATTCTATTGACAAAGATAAAAATCGAGTAGCCTAATGCGTCCTGAATTCGTATATAATAGTGTAAAAAGTAAAGGCACAAGGGAGGCATCATTATGAATAACAAAGCAGAATTTATGAACGAGCTTCGTAATGAAGAGCTTGAAAAAGTTACCGGCGGGGCTGAATTTAAGGTATACTTTGACGTTATTTTGGCTGACGCTGGTGCCAGCAAGATAGGTGTCATCAAAGTAGTGAAGGAGATAACGGGCTTAGGGCTTAAGGAATCGAAAGCGCTTGTGGATGATACGCCGTCAAGAATTGCAGAGGGTGTTTTGGAAGAACAGGCGCTGGACTATAAATACCGCCTGGAATGCGCCGGTGCAAAGGTCGAATTAAAGTAACAGAGAGCGTTGATCTTCCGCCAATCACCGATAATGTAACACTCAAAGTATATTTCGATGGATTATTGGAACTCCGTAAGACTATCAAACCTGCCTTTCACGGCTGTTACACACTAACATTCAATGCGGCGTGTTTAATTTCATGTGGAATCCGGTAGGAATAAATACATTTTTCCAGAGAAAGCCGATTTATATCAGGCTTTCTCTTTTTTTTGAACCTTAATGGTTGCAGCGTAAGCACTGTTGCACAGACCTAAAACTGCGGAAATAATGAACAGGGTCTCAATGCCGACGGTCTGCCAGATCCATCCGCCGAATAAAGCGATGAACAGTGTAATCATATGGTTAACGGAAATACCGGTGGAAAGGGTAGCCTTAACTTCAGACATGTTATCGGAAATATCGTTAACATAAACGCTGGATGCCATAGATGCCAGAGAAATAACGGAATCTAAAATGTAGTTGATGCAGCAGACGATGAAAGCCACATTCATTGGGAAAATATGGTGTGCAAATCCGTAGAAGAAGCAGACAACAACCAGAATAACCGTATCCATGATCATAACAATCTTATAGCCGACTTTATCGATAATCTTACCTACGATAGGAGACATGATAAAGCAGGTGATGGCGGAAATCGCAAACAGCAGACTGATGGTAGTTGCACTGGCTCCATAGAACAGAATCAGTACATATGGACCGAAAGTCAAGAATACCTGCTTGCGGGCGCCGTAGAAGACTTCCAGCATATAATACTTCGTATATTTTTTGCGGAAGTAGAAGTGGCGGTTGGCTTCTTCTGTTTTCGAATCACCTACCAGACCGAAGGAAATCAGCATGGCAATACCGGTAATAACCGCAGCAACTAAGAAGAAGGTACGGAATGGCTGGGTCTTGGACAGAATCAGGAAAGAGATAATAACGACTACATATCCGATCAGAGTACCAATCTGCTGAGAGGAACTCTGAAAGCCCAGGGCTTCACCGCTTTTTCCCTCCTTGGCATAGCTTAAGGCCAGGGTGCTTTTCATTCCTAACTGAATATGTTCACCTAAAGAGTAAATGCAGGTAGCTAATGTAACCAAAACTTTTGTAGGCGATACGATGGAAAGGAGCCCCATACCGATGAGCATGATAATTGCTCCTAACTTGTATAATTTCTCTGCAGAAAAATGATAAAGGGCAGCTAAAATCAGAATTAAAAGGAAGCCCGGAAGTTCCCGGAAGAACTCTGCGATGCCTCTTTCAAACTCGCCCATGACAACGATTTCTGCCAGATAGTTATCAATCAGACCTTTATAGATTCCATAGCCCAGACCAGTGATCAGGATGGAAAGAAGGAATACTTTGAATTTGGTATTCTCACGGAATACGCTGGTTAATTTATTCATTGAATCGCCTCGAAAAAATAAATTCAGCCTTTCGGCTTTTTGTATACAAGGGATTATAGCACATGTTGAAAAAGGTAGCATAAATAAAATGAAATCACCTGAAAATTTGCTTGAATAAAAAAACATTGCATAAGTGATTAAAATTAGGCATAATACTATCATCAATAAAATTACTCGAGGAGGTAAATAAAATGGCAGCAATTGATGGAAAATGGGAAGTAGCAGTTCATACACCTTTTGGCGATATGAAAAACATTCTTGATGTTAAAGAAGTTGATGGCAAACTGGAAGGCACAGCTACAGAAAACGGTGAAGCAGCAGCTCTTCAGAACGGTGTTATCAATGGTAACGAGTTCAGCTATGAAGTAGAAATTCAGTCTCCATTTGGCGCAATGAAGAACACAATCAAGGGCGTTATCGATGGCGATAAACTTTCAGGAACAGCTGGAAACTCATTTGGCGATTCTAAATTTGACGCAGTTCGTCTGTAATTAGAAGACCTTTAGGCCGCTGCTTTCGGGCAGCGTCTGTTTTTTTATAAAATGAAAATCCAAGGGGAAATAATATGTACGAATTAATTCAGGCAAAAGGAAACAGTTATTTTGTAGACTGTCCGGCAAAAATCGGTATTGTAAAAACCAGTGAGGATCAGGTGGTTTTGATTGACGCGGGAAGCGATAAGGACGCAGGAAAAAAAGTGCGCCAGGTTCTGGAAAGAGAAAACTGGAAAGCCACTGCCATTTTTAATACTCACTCTCATGCAGATCATATCGGCGGCAATCAGTATTTACAGAATCAGACGCAATGCAAGATTTATGCGCCAGGTATTGAAAAGGCGTACACAGAATTCCCGGTTCTGGAATCCACAACTCTTTATGGCGGATTTGCCATGAAGGGCTTACATAATAAATTCCTTATGGCAAAGGAAAGTGCGGTGGATCCTTTAACGGAAGCAGCTCTTCCGGAGGGATTTTCCATTATCAATCTTCCAGGTCATAGCTTCGATATGGTCGGCTTCCGTACGGCAGACGATGTAGTATATCTGGCAGACTGTTTAAGCAGCGCAGAAACCATCGACAAATATAAAATCGGATATCTTTACGATGTAAAGGCTTATCTGGAAACTCTGGAGATGGTAAAAGGATTAGAGGCCGCAGTTTTTGTTCCTGCACATGCTGCAATGACCGAGGACATTGCTCCGCTGGCTCAGTACAACATCGATAAAACTCTTGAAGTAGGAGAAAAAATCGTAGAGCTTTGCGCAGAACCAGTTATTTTTGAAGACTTGCTGGCCCAGCTGTTCACCGACTATGAAATGCAGATGAACCTGCAGCAGAGAATGCTGATTGGAAGTACCGTAAAGTCTTACTTAAGCTGGCTTTCCGATGGTGGAAGAGTAGAATTTATTTTTGAAAATAACCGTATGCTTTGGAAAAAGGCAGAATAAAAAATTTTTTGGAACAACGAAATACGGACATCGTATAAAAGCGCATATAGTTGACGAATAGTTGTCAGCCATATGCGCTTTTTGCAGGCAAAAGTATAAAAGATGACAGATAAATTTTGACATACCTGCCAATAGATTGGATATTTTCGGTAAACATAATAATACTTTTGAGGAATTTATTGTATACGTCTTGATTTATTATTAACTTGTGTTATTATTCTTTCATTCGTTTTGATTCTTTATTCTATTCAGATAAATATTGGTTGAATCTTGGCGCCTTTCGCGCATTTAAATCCTTTATTGA
>JAZUGA010000075.1:0-1699 GCA_045640945.1 Lachnospiraceae bacterium
TGCTGAGCCAGAGCGTAAACATCGTTCATGAGCTGTGGAGCCCAAAGGTCGATGCCCATCTCAATGTAAACAGGAACCATAGGACCGTTCTTGCCGCAGCTATGAAGTTCGAATTTCATGCCCAGGTTATGTACGCAGTCCGCAACTTTCTTGAAGTAAGGAGCAATCATCTCACGTGCAGTATCTGGTGAGAAGAAGGTGCTGTGCTGATGACCCCAGTCATCATGAACCTGTACCATATCGAAATCGAAGTATTTCTTCATCTCTGTGAAGTACTGGCAGTAGAAATCGGACAGCTGATCGAAGAGGCGATGGATGCCTTCCTGCTGTTCTTCGTCGATCATAGCAATGGCTGCGTTTTCAACATCCATCAGGGACATCAGTCTCTCCCAGAAACCGGTCATGATGATGGTCTCAGACCAAAGGTCTTTTTTAACGTAGTCTTTGTTCTTTTCATAGCAGTCTGCGAAGTCGAACATGTCGATAGTAGGAACGGATACATAATCTTCCCAATGGGTAATATCCGGAACCTTAGGTGAGCCTGGATGAACGGTGGAGCCGCCAACTGCTGGAACGAATTCCCAGTCCAGATCGAACCAGTCGCTGCGGTAAATGTTATCGCCGTACTGATATGGCTCCTCGCCATCGAATACGAAGTGACGAGCGATAAACTCTTTGTTCATACGTGGCATCAGGCAGCAGGAATCTGCCTGGCGGTATCCATGCATTGGAAACCATTCTGGCGTTTCGCCGTTAATTCTTAAACGGTAGTTTTCTCTTGGTGTTAACATATTTTTCCCTCCCAATAATTTTCCCCAAGGCGCGTTTTCACAGGAAGCTAAATTTCCACGGAAAGCTAAATTTGCCCTAAAAAGCAAAAACAGGCGCTGTGACACGCCTGAGTTTCAACGCACCTACAGGGTGTTGAAATGTAATACCTTAATGGAAAAGCCTCAAACGGGACTTGAACCTGCGACCCCTTCATTACGAGTGAAGTGCTCTACCGACTGAGCTATTGAGGCATATGCATAAACGCACTATAAGAAAGTATCATAAAATTACTTTTTTATCAACTGAATACGTCTCCGCGCGACGAAAAATTTGCAAAGTCCGCGCTGCGTTCCCGCAAATCTGTGTTTCCACAGACAAAGTCCGCGCTGCGTTCCCGCGCGACGAAGCGTTATTTCGACCATCTTCCGGAAGCACCGGCTGGCAATACTAACTGATTGCAGCTGACGGGAAGGCCGACTTCGTCACAACTTACGCTGCCACCAAACTCCTTGGTCAAAACCGTCTCCAGCATGTACGTTAAAACTGCTGGCTGAAGGCCGGTAGTGTAGGAGTTGATCAGGAAGAAGAGAGCATCTTTTTTCAGCACCTGAGCGCAGAGTTTGATGAACTCGTAGATGTTATCTTCCATCTTCCAGATTTCGCCTTTTGGTCCACGGCCGTAGGATGGAGGGTCCATAATAATGGCATCGTACTTGTTGCCACGGCGGATTTCCCGCTCTACAAATTTCTGACAATCGTCTACCAACCAGCGAAGTCTTTCGTCTGCAATCCCAGAGTCTTTGGCATTTTCTTTTGCCCAGGCAACCATGCCCTTGGAAGCGTCTACATGGGTTACATGAGCTCCTGCTTTGGCACAAGCACAAGTAGCCCCACCGGTATAAGCGAAGAGATTTAAAACTTTAATTTC
>JAZUGA010000076.1:0-2147 GCA_045640945.1 Lachnospiraceae bacterium
AATACCATCCGCTATGCACTGTCCTGCTATTATGATAAGGCAGCTATGTCAGGCCTGATTTCCCGCGCCATGGCACAGGATTTTAGTTTTGACCGTTCTGCAAAAGATTATGTCCGCCTTTATATTTCTATGCTTGGATAACAAACACAGATGAAAACTGGTAATTTGTTCTCAATGCTCGTTAAGCTGATGCTCTTCATTTTCCTGCTACTTCTGATTCTGGCAATCATATCACAGGTCGGTATGCTGAATCATATTTCATATCTGAGCAGCTTCACTGTTGCATTGGTGGTTTTCGCTGTTTTCCTTTCGTTAAAGAAAAAGCTTTCAGATACGATCTCGTTAAAAAACAAATCAGAGTATACACTTTGTCTATGGCTATTGGTTCTTTGCTTTATTGTCAATTCTCTATGGATTGTATTCTTTAAAATTGAGCCATCATCAGATTTTGCAGTCTATTGGAATTATGCGCTGAAACTATTTGAAGGAAACAATACTTCAGATGGATACATTGCACTTTTTCCGCATATTTTCGGTTATTCTTTTTTCTTGAGTTTTTTTATGAAGCTCATTGGAACAACTGGTATCCACGTTCCAGTGATAAATGTGATTCTTTCGTGTATTTCCGGTGTTTTGATTTTTCTGATTTGCAGGAAATGCTTCGGAAAAATTCAAGCAGTGTTTGGATACTTGTTATGGGTTTTCCTTCCATCAAAACTGATTTATAATTCAATGGTTTTGTCTGAGCCGTTGTACACATGCTTAACGCTGCTGTTTTTTTTGTTGGTTGTCATTTGTGAGGAGAAAAACAAAACCATTTGCTGTATTCTTGGCGTACTGTCGGGTCTTGTTTTGGCATGGATTAATTCTCTGCGGCCTTTGGCATTGATACTGATTATTGCTTTGTTTATCAGAATCATTTTTCTAACAGATTACAGGCAATCAACCATTGAGGTTTTTAAGAAGAGACTGCTTTTTACAGTATTCCTGATAATTAGTTATATTCCTGCGTGTTCCGCTTGGAATAATTATACAGAGAGCATTTTAGGCGAAGAAATAGCTTCGTTCCCAGGGTATAATATCTATGTGGGGTTTAACAGAGAAACAAAAGGCTCACATAGCCAAGCGGATATGGATGTTTTGCTGAACTACTATTACAATGAAGGTCTGACCGTTCCGGAAGCACAAACGAGGATGCTTCTTCATACAAAAGAAAGAATAAGCGATGGAGAAAAATACAATTTTAATTTTTTTAGGGAAAAACTTAGAAAATTTCTTGGAAATGATGAAGGAGGCGCCTATTATGCTCTCAATGAATTATCTCCACGTCAGTATTCATTTCTGTGCGTGATCAGTAACTGTTATTATTATTTTCTCGTTTTCCTGACAATAATGGGATGTCATGTCATATGGAAGAATTATTGCTTTACTCCAGTATTAATTGCACCTCTTTTCGCTATTGGGCTTACTTTGGCACATCTTATTGTTGAGGTGGCTGGAAGATATCATTATTCCATTCTCCCGGTTCTGATTATTGTTGCATCAGCTTCATTTCCAGTAGAGAAGAACAATTACAATTCTCTGTAATTATCGCTTCTAGTTGATGTTAAAGAATGTTTATGTTATAAGATATATAGAATACAGTGTTTTAGGAGATAGAATGCTTTCTACCACTTTAGGTAAGTTTATAATGACCTTCCTGATTTCTATGGTGCCGGTGATTGAGCTGCGCGGCGGTTTGCCGTATGGAATCCTTTCTGGGCTCTCGCTTCCGGCAGCGGCGGCAGCAGCTGTTTTGGGCAATATTCTCCCTGTGCCGTTTATCATCTTTTTTATTGAAAAGATCTTTTATCTCCTGCGGAAGCTTTTTCCCAAAATGGACAGCTTTATTTCCAAAATGGAGAAAAGAGCAGAGGCAAAACAGGAGACGGTCGATAAATACGGTGCACTTGGTCTGATTATTCTGGTTGCAATTCCGCTTCCGGGAACGGGCGCATGGACGGGGTCTCTCGTTGCTGCACTGATGGATATGAAGCCAGAAAAAGCATTTCCATGTATTTTTATCGGTGTGATTATTGCAGCAGTTATTATGACAATCGTAACTAAACTAGGAATATTTGCATTTTTCTGATGGAGGTAAGAATGAA
>JAZUGA010000077.1:0-9690 GCA_045640945.1 Lachnospiraceae bacterium
TTTTGCTGCATCCGGAGTAAATCTAGGGTCGATAACAACGGTCTTTGTGCCTCTTGCTCTCAGCTCATTTACCATACGGCCACCGCTGGCAGTACAGGAGTTGGAAGGGTCTGTTCCCCAAAGAACCAGAGTCTTGGTTGGACAGTTGTCTGCATCGTAAAGGTCTTTCGCCTTGGAATCAGCAATACTGGAGTCCTGTCCGCCGTAAATCATGTTACAAGCGGAAACACGAGGCAGGTAGCACTGAGCGCAGCCAGGCTCGAACCAGTTTGGAGTTCCAAAAATATTTGCGAAACGGCTGATGCTCCAGATTGCCGGGTTTCCACCGCCGCCAGTGGTACAGAATACAGTTTCTGCGCCATAGTCTTTCTTTACCTGCATCAGCTTATTGCCGATGACATCCATTGCCTGATCCCAGCTGATACGGCGCCATTTTCCGCTGCCACGCTCACCTACACGGATCAGAGGATATTTGTTTCTGTTCGGATGATACAGGGCTGCGATTCCAGAAAGACCTTTGGAGCATAATTTGCCCTGGCTCATAGGGTCGTCTGGATTGCCTTCCAGCTTGATGACACGGCCATTCTTTACATGAGCCTTAACGCCACAGTTGGCAATACATGCTCTGCAGCAGGTGGTGATGATTTTCTCCTCACCATCTAAGTCTACTTCGTATGGCTCACAGTCGGAAAAAGCGGTCCAATCACCGATCGCATCCTGTAAATTTGTAATGTTGATTTTGTCAAATAAGTTTTCCATAGTTTAATGCCACTTCTTTTGTTTATAGTATGTTACACAAAGTTTAATGTACCCTATTTTCCCTTTTCATTCAAGGAAAAAGGGAAGATTTCTCTTCCCTTTTGCGTTTTGATATGAAATTATCTGCGGAATTCATTCTTTGTGTTCACCTTCCCAGTGTTCTCTGGTGATACTCATGACATGGGCTGCGTGAAGTTCGTTTACCAACGGCACGAACACGTTCTTTTCCGTATGGTCGAAAGTTAATCCGTAGCTTTCCAGTACGTGTCCGGATTTGTCATTTCCATCATAATAACGGGCCCATATCCGGTTCAGTTTCAGGTCCTCAAAGCCATGACGCAGGACTTCTCTTCCGGCTTCCGTAATATAGCCCTTGTTCCAGAATTCCCGTCCGATCCAGGCGCCCATTTCTGCTTCGTCGTCCCGGTCGGTCAGGTCCGTGTCCTTCTTAAACCGCAGGCTGAAACTGCCAATAGCTTTTCCGTCTTCCTTTAAGCATACGGCGTAAGTTTCCGGGTCCGATAAGGTAGACGCAATTACCGCCCGGCTCATTTCCACATCCGTATGGGCCGGCCAGCCGGCAGTAGCTCCGATCATGGGATCCTTTGCATATTCAAATAAACTTTCTGCGTCCGTACTTTTCCACGGACGCAGAATCAATCTTTCGGTATATAATTCCATAAATTATTTAAACATTTCTTCCAGCTTCGCTTTTGGAACCAGTCCAATGGATGTTTTGGCAATTTTTCCATCCTTGAAAAGGAACACTGCCGGGATGCTGGTGATGCGGTACTGAATTGCCAATGCTTCCTGCTCGTCTACGTTTACTTTACCGACTTTCACTTTTCCTGCATATTCTTCAGAAATTTCTTCCAGGGCCGGAGCCAGCATTCTGCATGGGCCGCACCAGTTTGCCCAGAAATCTACTAAAACAGGAATGTCCGATTTTATTACTTCTTCTTCAAAATTTTGAACGGTTAAAATAACTTCTGCCATTTTATTCCTACTCCTTTTTCAGTCTTCTTTTGATTTATAGTACAGCATGCAGTGACAGAAGCCTTCGAAATCCGGGTCCGCAATCTGGTCCCGGAACTCCTGACACATGCATTTATTTTCCGGAGTTCTGGCTAATCTGCAAGGACAGTATCCGTCCTTTGCTGCCAGACCTTCCTTTATCATTTTTACAACTTCCTCATCGGGATTTAAGGTAATTTTCATTTCTTTTCCTCATTTTTATCGATCAGGTTTTCCATCCATTTTACATGCTCGGATAAGCGGTCGATCAGTTTCTGCATGTTATCATTTTCCTTTTTCAGGAATTCCACTTCGCTGATTCTTCTTTCCAGTCCATGTTTGTAGTATTCAATCTGATGGTTTTTATCATCCAGAATAATCTTGAAGCCTTCGATGGTGTCATAGTAATACTGCTCCTGCTGACTTTCTTCGTTCGGCTCCGGAGTATCCTTTCCTAAGCCCAGCAGAATCGCAATCAATGGCTGAATCGAACTGTATTTAAATTCCGTGTAATTTCCGGACATGATCCGGTCAATAGTTCCAATGGGCACGCCAGACATTTCGGATAATTTGGAATTAGAAAGGCCTAAAGCCTGCTTCCGGTTTTTGCACCATTTAATTAATTCCATCGGATTCAATATCAATACATTTCCTTGTCCATTTTCGCCCATATTATTTTCCTCCATAGGTCTCGCATAAGCGAATTGCTCTCGCTTCGTTACTGGTAGTTGTACTTATCCAATAAGATGATAAATTCAAAATCACAAAGAGATAAAAAAAGTTTAACCTTTTTAAAACCTCGATGCAATAAAAATAAAAATATGAAAGGAGATTTAATGGAACAAGACTTATTAGCAATGCTGAACGATCAGATCAATTTGGAATTTTTTTCTGCTTATCTGTATCACGCCATGGAAATGAAATTTACACAGTTCGGCCTGGAAGGATACGCAAAATGGTACAAGGCCCAGGCAGAGGAAGAATTCAGCCACGGCAGAAGGATTGAAAATTTCTTACTGGATAGTGATGAAGAAATCACCCTTTCTCCCATTTCCGGTCCAGAGAACTTACCGGACGATCCGAAAGACATTTTGAAATTAGCTCTGATGCACGAACGTAAGGTTACGGATTGTATCCACACCATCTGCATCGAAGCTGCCCGTCAGAGAAATCTTCCCGTAATGGAATTCATGAACTGGTTCGTAAAGGAACAGGTGGAAGAAGAAAAGAACGCCAAAAACAACATGATGCTTTATGACAATTATGTCGGCTGTGGCAGTGGCCTTATGGATGCCGACCAGGAAATGGGCAGACAAGCATCATGAAAAAATAAATAAAATTTAGAAAGGAGAATATATGACTCTTACATTTTACAAATGCAAACATTGCGGACAGATTGTCGCAAAAGTAGAAGCAACCAAGGCAGATATTATCTGCTGTGGCGAACCAATGGAAAAAATAACACCGAATACGGTAGATGCCTCTCTGGAAAAGCATGTTCCCGTAGCGGATTGCAAGGATGGAGAACTTCGTGTTCACATCGGCTCTGAGGACCATCCTATGACCGAGGACCATTACATCAAATGGGTGTATGTGGAAACGAAATCCGGCTCCTATTTCAAATGTTTCCGTCCGGGAGATAAGCCTCATGCCTGCTTTACCTTAGGCAAAAAGGAAAAACCGGTTAAGATCTACGCTTTATGTAATATTCACGGATTGTGGATGGCGTAAGCCGATTTCATTCTTAGAAATATTCATATAGATGACTGTAACAACAGCAGAAAGGAAGTGAACGAAACAACTTAAGTCCTTAAAATGCATCTCTTTGGCGGAGGTTCCGCCGCAACAACCATAAAAAACCTAATTTTTTTATAAATTCCCCCTCTTTTAATATTATAAAGGGAAGTGACCTAAAAAGGTCACAGTCCCATAAAGAAGAAGTTTTTTGACATAAAAAACCCGCCAAAGAAGGAAAATGCTTCTTGGCGGGTTGTTTTTTATCCTGACAAATTCGAATTTAGTGAGCCAGCAATATGTTATTTCATCATCCTCCGGATTCGCATCAACGTCAGGCGGTTTCTTACCATCGGCGAATAGTTCAGCAGAATGTCCTTCTTGTCTTCCGTCAGACCGATGGATTCTAAGGTTCTCTTAGCATCTAACAGTTCCAGTTTTCCATAGATTTCTTCTGGGTCCGGAATTTCTTTTACCAATTCACAGATTGCCGGCCATTTTTCTTCCAGCATTTCCTTTGTAACTTTTGCCAGACAGTCCTCTTTATTCTCTTCTACGATAGCATCCTTTAACGCATCGCCATAATACTGGCCGATTACTTCTTCTGGCATTGCTTCATAGTCCTTAAAAGAAATATTTTCCATGGCCGTCAGTTTCTTATATTCTTCTGCTGCCACTAAAGTGCCAACACCGGTCTTTTCTCCATGAAGAGCCGGGAATTTTACTTCCAGAGAAGTTGCGCCCATTTCCGTCATATGGGAGATATGATGTTCTGCACCGGAAGCCGGTCGGGAATTTCCCATCATCTGCATAGCGATTCCACTCATGACTAAAGCATAGGTTACGTCTGCAAAAGCCTCCGGATCGCCGGCAACGATTTTTTCCACACCCATTGCTACGGTTTCCACCGCTTTCCACATCAGATTATAAATCCGTTCACAGAAATATTCGCCGGTCAGTTCTCTTGCGATTTTCCAGTCTGCCAACGCAATATATTTTGCAAAAATATCACCAACGCCGCTCTTGATCAGTTCTTCCGGAGCTTTACTGATAATGTTAATATCTGCGATTACCAGAGCCGGAGGAACCGCCGCCCAGGTCTTCTTATATCCATACCAGGTCATGGCTGCCACATTGCTGCAGAAACCGTCTACGCTGGCGCCGGTAGCACAAGCTACAAACTGGATTCCTCTTTCATGGGCACAGAATCTGGCAATGTCACAAATCGTTCCGCTGCCGACAGCCAGAATAATTTCCACATCTTTTTCCATTTTCGCAAGAACCTCTGCGGTAGACTTTTCGTCTGCATGAAGGCCTTCCGGATTCATGATAATCACCTGGTCTGCTTTCGGATGACGGTCTGCTGTAGCCGCAAAAGTATGCTCATCATAAAGAGCCATTCTCTTTCCGGAGATTCCGTATTGTTCCAGATATTTTTCAATGTTCAGGAGGCAGTCCGGTTCGATGACTGCTGCTTTGGTAATAATGTCGTGACTTTTTCCGCAGGAGCATTTTCCTGCATATTCGTTAAAATTAATATTCATAGTTTCTCTTTTCTATTTTTCTTGAGACGTTGCTTCCGCTTCGCCTCTATTATTCCGCCTTCGCGTGATTTAAAACTTTTCCACTGCCAACCGTTCCACATCATAAGCTGCCAGGAAAGATTTCAAGAAGGTATTAAAGCCGTCAATATCCGACGGTTCCGCCATAACCGTGGTGGAAGGAGCGTCCGCAAATACTTTATTGTCCAGATAATCTTCCAGACTTTCTCCCTCCTCTTTCCAGAGCATATATGCGCATAACAAAGCCATTCCGTAAGGGCCGCCTTCTCCCGCCGTCTGCATAACCGATACTGGGGAGCCGATGGCTGCGGAAAGGAGTCTTTGTCCTACTACCGGAGTGGTGAAAAATCCACCATGTCCGTTAATCCGGTCGATTTTTACTTTCTCCTCATTGACCAGAATATCCAGTCCGGACTTCAAAGTAGAAAGGGCAGAAAGCAGATGCATGCGCATGAAGTTGGCCAGATTAAATACGCTGTCCGGCCGGCGCACAAAGAGAGGTCTTCCCTCTTCCAGGTTCATAATTGCCTCGCCGGAGAAATAGTTATAGCTTAAAAGTCCGCCACAATCCGGGTCTCCTTCCAAAGCCTTGTTAAACAGCATGATATATAAATCTCCCTTATTCTGTGGAGCGCCGATGGCCTCCGCAAATTCTGCAAGGAGGTTCACCCATGCGTTGATATCAGAAGTACAGTTGCTGCAATGTACCATGGCCACCGGACATCCAGCCGGAGTAGTTACCATGCCTACTTCCATATGCACGCCTAACGGACGGTCCGTAACAATCATTGCAAAAACGGAAGTTCCGGCGGAAACATTTCCGGTTCCAGGACGAACGGCATTGGTAGCTACCATGCCCGTTCCTGCGTCGCCTTCACAAGGAGCGATTGGAATTCCTGGCTGCAAGGTTCCTTCTGGATCCAGCAAAAGCGCTCCCGCTTCCGTCAGATAGCCTGCATTTTCTCCGGCAGGAACATGGTCCGGAAGCAAATCCTTTAAGGTCCATGGGAAGTTATATTCAGCGATGAGATTGTTGAAAGCCGCAATCATTTTCTCATCGTAATCGCCGGTAGCATCATCGATTGGGAATACGCCGGAAGCTTCTCCGATTCCCATCAAATTCTTTCCGGTCATGCGGAAATGGATGTAGCCGGCTAAGGTCGATATGTGAGCAATGTCCGGTACATGAGCCTCTTTGTTCAGAAAGGCCTGATACAGATGAGCAATGCACCAGCGCTGCGGAATGTTGAAATGAAAAAGGTCGGAAAGAGTTTCTGCCGCTTCCGCCGTCATTGTGTTTCTCCAGGTACGGAATTCGGTCAGCTGATTCCAGTCTTTATCGAAAGGCAGATAGCCATGCATCATGGCCGAAACCCCGATGGCGCCGGTCTCCGTCAGCTCTACGCCGAATTTTTTCTTTACATCGTCCTTCAATGCTTTGTAGCAGCTTTGCAGTCCGCCTACAATGTCCTCGTTGGTATAGGTCCAGACGCCGTCCATGAGGCGATTTTCCCATTCATGATTGCCAGAGGCGATAGGCAGATGATTCCGGTCCAGCATGACCGCTTTAATTCTTGTGGAACCAAATTCTATTCCGATAACGGTTTCTTTTAAATTCATAGCCGCTCCTTTCTGTTCCCGGAAGTTTCTTCTTTCGGAGGTTCTGTCCTCCGTGAAAACTACTTCTCTCTTAATTTTTAGTATATGCTTTTTTTACGGGATAGGAAATTATTTTTGCAAGAAAAAGTTATTTTTCTTAAGTTGTCCCCTCCTCATACTCTATGGTAAAATACGAATATAAAAGTTTTGAACCCTTTGAACGCAACTCTATAGAAAGGAGTCCTAAATATGAAAAAAAGAAATCTTATAGGCCTTTTGGCTTTAGCATTGATTCTTGTAATGGCCCTCAGCTTATGTGCCTGCGGCGGTGGCAAGGACGAACCAGAAGAGACTTCTTCGGAAGTCGTAACAACCGCTCCGGAAACAACTGCTCCGGAAACGACTGCTCCGGAAACAGAACCTGCTCCAATTCTTCCAACCACAGAAGAAATGACAAGAGCTTCCAAAGAACTTATTGAAGCACATAACACCGTGGAACAGCTGGCTTCTTGTGCTCTGGAAGTTAACACCAATTACCGCTATACCAGTCCGGAAGGATACTCATACACTTATGTTTCCGACTCCCGGTTCCAGAATTTTGGAGATATCAGCATATTCATGTCCTCTTACTTTACTTCAAAGTATGCTAACGACCGTTATCCATATCTTTATAGCCCAGGACAGAGTGATGATGTTCCAATGTTCTTATACATTAATGATGGTACCGTTCCGGAAGGCCTGTACATGGTCGAGGCTGGCAGAGGATATTACTATTTCGACCCATACGTTGACCTGACATTCAGCGATGTTACAGAGAATTCCTTCACTGTTTCCTTTGACTATGACCAGTTCGGCGCACCAGCTCCTGCATCCATCTATGCGGTAAAAGAGAATGGGCTTTGGAAAATCGATGATATCGTAGACTGATTCTTTAAAAATACAATGAATACGATCGAGAGACATTCCCGGCTTCCTGAAAAATGACACAAGAAAACCCGCTGAAAAGGATTTTCCCTCTTCAGCGGGTAATTTATATAATTATTTAATTAACTGCGAACGGTTCCTTAGCCGATAAATTTCGGTGGATCAAATTTTCTATTGCTTGGATCCTCGTCATAGATGTGGATATCATACTGCTGGTCAATGTTTTTCTGATTGAAGTCCACACCACCATCCGCTTTGACGCCTATCATCATAATATATTTCTCATGAGGCTCTATCTGTGGAAGATCATCGTGGCTGCCACCAACTACTTGATTCAGTTCTTCATCATTTAACTCAGAGAGTTTCTTTCCCAGTTCTACAACTTCATTCTTTATAGCATTTAATTCATCTTTTGATTTCATAATGTTTTCTCCTTTCTTACTTTCACTTCTTTATACGATGGAGTTTCAAAAAAGGCTACTTTTCTTTTAACCTATTTTTTTACTTAAGCAATATTCTGCAACTTTCGTTTTTTCGGACTCATCTCCCGGGTCAATAAACAACTGACGCGTAAAGTCGATTCTTTCATGATTCAAACAAAGCTCTATGAAGCACAGATAGATTCCCATATCGATTCCGTTAAAGTAAGCTACTTTCGCTGCCGGCATAATGCCAACCTTTCCTGGCTTACGCATGCGGTAGATGGTAAGCAAGCCGTCCTTGTTCTCTACGTACCAAGGCTGGGAGTTACACGCACTTGGAGCAAATCTTGCAATGTTGGCAATGCCTAAATCGTCGCCTTTCCAGATTTCTTCCAGGTCTTTTCTTTCCGCCCGGTTCATATCTTTCCGGTACTTGGAATCGTCCGTAACTTTATGAATCGAAAACATGATGACGAAATCCATTCCATCCCATACAGGCTCATCTGGCTTCCCAATTCCATACCACAAAGAACCGATGTGATTCTCTACCAGATAAAGGTCTAACTGCTCTCCGATGTAACCCACATTCATGAGATAATTCTCTTTTTTCTCACTGTAGATTAAGATGCAGTATTCCGGATCTCGCTTAAAGCTGACCTGTTTCGTCGGAACGATTCGGATTCCCGTGCGGATTCCCGGAACCAGCGGATCAAAAGAGACATAGGCCTCTTCTATGGCCTTCAGCTCATCTTCCGTAATATAATCGGAGCCTACCCCTCGGAACAAGTGGAAGGATTTCCGCTTAAAGATCATGTCATAAAAACTATCTCTCATTTTAGTACTCTACTAATTTATCCTTTGTAGCCTGAATCATTTCATCGGTTACGCCACAAGAGTGCAGATAATCGATAATGGTTCCATAATTTTCTTTCAGGTAATTCATAACGCTACGCATGGTGTTCTGGGAAGTTCCGAAGAAGCCTTTTACTAAATCAGCGTCTTCATAATCATCACCCTTCATGCCTTTTACCATTTTTTCGTAAATGGAGCGCATGTAAGTTTCGCTTAAACTGTAGTTTGCTGCGATATCGTCTTCGCCACAGCCAACTGCAGAAAGAAGAAGCATAGATACCAGACCTGTACGGTCTTTACCAGTTGCGCAATGGAAATGCATTGCACCTTCTGCATGAATAAATGCATCAAAAATGTCATAAACCCATTTTGGACTGTTTGCTACAATTTTGCAGTAAACCGGAATCCACTCCATGGAGACTAATTTTTCAAAATTAAAGGATGCCTCGCCTGGTTTTGGAGGAGCCTGTTTTTCTGCTTTTTCCTGAGCGGCAGATTTCTTTACTTCGCTGCCAACCGCTGCTTGCTGGCTCATAACGCCGATGTGCTTATAATCGATAAAACCGCAAGTTTTGAAATCACTTGGACTAGTATTTACTTCGTCTCCGGTACGAAGGTCGATGGATGTGGTAACGTTCAGTTCTTTGAAGAACGCAAGGTCTTCTTCCGGAAGATCCGTTGGAAGTTCGGAACGAATTAGTACGCCGAAACGGGTAACGCCGCCGTCTGCCGTAGGCATGCCGCCAAGGTCACGGCAATTTACAAGGGCTTTCATTGGATAATGTAAATATGTTTTCATAGGTTCTCCTCTTCGTTTTTCTTCT
>JAZUGA010000078.1:0-5781 GCA_045640945.1 Lachnospiraceae bacterium
ATTTCCCCATGCAGCGGTATCATCGGTGATACCCATGATGTCTGGTTTGTAAAGGTCGATAGTTTTCTCAATAACTTCGCAGTAGAAATCGCATAAGTAATCGAAAAGAGCGTCACATTCTTCTGGTTCTTCGTATAATGCACAAAGGCCTTCGGTGAATCCCATGAATGCCATTAAGTGCTGGAAGTATCCAGTTCCGCCTACGCCGTAAGAACCAGCCTGGTTTACATTGTCACGGTTTGCAAGGTCTTTCTTTGCCATCTGTTCCCAATCAAATCCGCTGATATCCGGAACTTTGATTACATCGTGCCATTTTGTGATGTCATCTAATAAGAAATCCCATGTTCTTGGAAGCATACCACCAGCTGCTTCTTCGCTTGTAATATACTGTACGCCGAAGATGTCCTTGTGGTCTCCATCTGGATAATAATGTTTTCTTAACCATGAAACGGAAGCGTTTCCTGATGGGCCTTTTCTTGTAGGATCCATGCTGATATGTGGAATCCATTCTGGCTGTTCGCCACGAAGAGCCATCAAATAGTTTTCTCTCTCTGTTAACTGTGCCATAGTTCTATCTCCTTAAATTATTTTTTTCGATAATAAGTCGTATAATTCTACCACATAGTAGATAGTATATGAAATGCCCTTACACCACATTTATAATATATTACAAAAAGAGGCACCTTTACGGTGCCTCTTGGAAAAAATCAACAAATTTCCAGCATTTGTAGAATAGTTCCGGTCTTTATTTCTGATAGAAAGTTTCTGCACATTCTGCGATGTATTTGTTAACCGTGTCTCTCTTCCAGATAGCTTCCTGGTCGTTCGGATCCGGAATGATGAAGGTTACTAAGAATGCGAATCCGCCGCCTGGTGCATAGTTGTTTGCAACATCCCATACGATGTCGTGGATCTGATCTTCTGTCAGGTCGCCCATGAAGGTCTGGGAGGAGTTGATGCATCCGGTAAGAACTAACTTGCTGCCGAACTTCGCTTTGATTGCTGCTAAGTCGTTGCAGTTCTGAGCAGGGTTCCATCCGTTTACGCCGATTTCATTTACCATGTCATCCATGAAAATTTCGCATTTTCCGCAGTCATGGAAGGTGATAGGGATATTTCTTTCTTTTGCCAGAGAAGCCATTCTCTTATAGTGTGGCAGGAAGAATTCACGATACATATCCAGGGAAACGAAAGGATTTCCCCATGCTGCGTTGTCATCGCCCATCTGAAGGATGTCCGGTTTGTAGTAATCGATGGTCTTAACTGCGATGTCATAATAAAAATCGCTTAAGTACTGAAGCAGTTCCTTACATTCTTCCGGCTCATCAAATAAAGCGCAAAGGCCTTCGGTGAATCCCATGAATGCCATCAGGTCAAGGAAGAATCCGCTGTGGCAGCCATACTCTAATGCAGTCTCGTTGCGGTTGATCTTTGCAAATTCAATATCTTTCTTTGCCATCATTTCCCAGTCAACGCCGGAGAAATCCGGAGCTTTAATAACATCTCTCCATTTTGTAACGTCGTCTAAAAGGAAGTCCCATGTTTTTGGAAGCATGCCGCCAGCTGCTTCTTTGCTGGTAACATATTCAACGCCCCAAATGTCTTTGTGATCGCCTTTTGGGTCAAACTGTCCGTTTAAAATAGATGGGGAAGCGCCTGCACTTGGACGCATTCTTCCACTGTCGGAGTTGTCAGCCAATACGATGTGCGGAATCCACTCTGGAACTTCGCCAGCCAAGCATCTTAAATAGTTTTCTTTTTCTGTTAAACGTGCCATATACCTACCTCCTGATTTTTATTAACACATTCTGGCCACTTTGTGTGCTGCGTTTTAACACAACTTATTAGCCCACTGTGTATTGTATTTTTATTTTATCATGGCTGCTAAAAGTTTACGAATTATTTTTTGTAGACATATTGTGTAAACATTTCTGCATGCTATGATTTTACATAGTTTAATCACTCAGTTATTTATATGAAAGAATCTATGTCTGAAATAATTGTTATCACTTACCCTACAGCTCTTAAATTCTGGCTGGATGGCACTCATCAATCTAGCGACCAATACTCCTACACTCACCGGGAATACGCAGATATCCCCGAAGACTTTGCAAGTCCCCTTTCAAAAGAAATCGTTCAAGAACTTTCTTTCTGCCTGGGGCTGGAACTTCCCATTTCGTTTCTTGTATCAATGGATACAAATCGCAAGAAGTCCTCTTTATCCCATAAATTTGCCCGTCCTCAAAATCTGCCATCAAAGAGTTTTATTAAAATCGATTCCCAGATTTTTCCAGCGTTGGACAAATATGAGATTTTTATGGCGAGTCCGGAATATTGTTTTTTACGCGCTGTCAAAGATTTCTCCTTGTGTCAATTAGTTGAAATTGGCACAAATCTGTGTGCGATGTACGTAAAGGATATGGAGTGTTCAGCGCTCCAGCATCCGCGCCAGCCTTTGACGACGCAGAATCTGCTCAACAAATATATAGCCGACGCTTACAATATGCCTCATCATCGCGCCGCAATGTCCGCTGTGAAATTTGTTGTCGACAATTCCCGCTCTCCGATGGAAAGTAAGCTGGTGACGATATGTTGTTTGCCGCGGAGACATGGTGGGTACGGAATAAAACCGCCGAAACTAAATTATGATATTGCTCATTCGTCAGAAAGCACGGAGATCTTCGGGCGAAATTCAAGCAATTGCGATTTAGTTTGGCCGAAAGAGCGGGTCGTGTTGGAGTATGACAGCGATATGTTCCATGCAAATCCCGAACAGTTTGCTTATGACAAGATAAAGTACCGTGCCTTAACCATCTCCGACTACAAAGTCTTCCCAATTGTAAAGAAGGACTTGCAATCTCTCGACCAGTTAGATCGTCTTTTTCTGTCAATCCGTTCCAAGCTCGGAATGCGCAATCAATTAAGTGAGTTTACTCGCTTCCGTTTTCATCGAGAAAGCGTTTACAAAGATTTATTCTCAACTCACTCATAATAATTGTCGATGTTACGGAGACTCTGCGCGAGATTGCAGCTTTTGTACATCAGCTGCTCCTGGCAGGAATTCTTTCTGCATGAAATTACAGCTTTTGTACAGTGCTTGACCTCAAAATTTTACTTCAAGCACCTGAAATAGCAACTTTTGTACACTTTTTGATTATAATTAAAAAAATGTTTGCACAAAACCTGCAGTTTTGTGCAAACATTTCAATTTAAACTATTTCAGCTGTACAAAACCTGCCGTTTCATACAGGAACATCAAGTAAAATCACCTAGACTGTACAAAAACCGTTATTTTCTACGAATCCATCAGCGTTACATTTCTTACATACTCAATTTTTCATAAGACGGATGATATAAACCCGTCGGCTCGTAGAATTCGTCGCCGATATAAGTAAAACCTAATTTTCCTAACAGTTTCTTTGAAGCAATGTTCTTTGGATTATGGCCAGCGAATAATTTCTGTGCCTTTAAGTTTCTGAAAGCATAATCCATGACTGCTTTTGCTGCCTCTTTTGCAAAGCCTTTTCTCCAGAACTGCGGTCTTAAATGAAAACCGATTTCGTAAACTCTTCCGGTTTCTTCAACAGGACCTTTTTCATCACCGGTTTCGCCATGCGGTCTGAAACCGCAACAACCAATGAGTTCGCCCGTTTCTAATTTAAATATTGGCCAATATTGAACGCCGTATTTTTCCCCATTGGAAATTTCTAACGCCAAGCGGGTTTCAATATCCTCTGGGCTAAAAATCCCAGAAGCACAAATATATTTGGTTACTTCCGGGTCGCCCCAAAGAAGCTCCGCTAATTCGGAGTCTCCTGGCTCCCATTTGGAAAAGCCAATTCGTTCTGTTGTTAAAAAATAAGTTCTGTTCATTCTGCTAAAAAACAATCTCTGTTCGCAAATCCTCTAAAGGCAATTCTACTCATTCTGCTTCTACTGGTATAAATGCAAATTGATTCACATCAAAAAGTCCCATATCCGTCAGGCGGATTTCCGGAATAACTGCCAGAGACATGAACGTCAGCGTCATTACCGGTTCCACGTCTTCGTTGATTCCCAATACTTCATGAGCCGTTTTATGGATTTGGGTCAATCTTTCATTTACCCATTCTCCGCTCTGGTCGCTCATCAAACCAGCGATTGGTCACGGCATGGACTCAATTACTTGTCCATCTTTCACCAGAACAACGCCGCCTCCTTGCTTCTGCAACGCGTTAACTGCCGCTTCCATTTCTTCATCCGATACGCCTACAACAATAATATTATGGGAGTCGTGGGCAATGGTTACCGCGATGGCGCCAGCTTGGATTCCATATCCATTCAGGAAACCGCAAGCCACATTTCCCGTCCCCTTATGGCGCTCCACTACGGCAAATTTTGCCACGTCGATATCTGCTGTTTTTATGAATTCTCCAGCTTCGTCCAGTTTTACAGTTTCCACTTTCTTTTCCGTAACAACGCCGCCAGGCAAAATTTTGACGGTATTTACCCGGTTGGATTTCAGATGCATTTTCAGCTTCTCTGCCGAGAAATCTTTCATCCTTACGCTGTTTTTCACAACGTCAATCGGATACTTTTCGATTTCCGGAAGATAGGTTCCATTTTCTGCAACCAGTTCTCCTGCGATAAATACTTTTGTGATTTCAAAATTCTTCAGGTCTTTTAAGAAAACCAAATCCGCCCGTTTTCCCGGAGCAATAGCGCCTCGGTCCTTCAGTCCGAAGCATTCCGCTGCATTTACCGTAGCCATGCGAAGTGCCGTAATGGCATCCAATCCCTCTTCCACACAGATTCTTAAATGATTGTCTAAATGGCCTTCGTTTAACATGGTCTTTGGCTGACGGTCATCGGAGCAAAGCACGAACCTTCCCGCGTTCTCTTTCGTCACCGCTTTCAGATTGTCCCGGAGATTATGGCAAGCAGAGCCTTCCCGGAGCATTACATACATTCCGTTAGCAATCCGCTCGTTAATTTCCTCTATGGTTGCGCATTCATGATCTGCTGTGATTCCGCAGCTTGCATATGCGTTTAAGTCCATGCCGGAAACTCCGGCAGCATGGCCATCAATTACCTTTCCTGCCTTTTTCGCTGCAACCAGCTTATTGATTGCGGCTTCGTTATTTCCAATAACGCCAACGAAATCCATAAATTCGCCTAAGCCTAAAACATCGTCGTTTTTCAAAGGCTCTTCCATCTGCTCCGCGTCAATGACGGCGCCAGAAGTTTCAAAAGGTGTCGACGGTACGCAGGACGGAAGCATATATTGAATGTCCAGCTTTGTCCGTTTTCCTGCCTCCAGCATATAGTCCAATCCCCGAAGGCCGCATACATTGACGATTTCATGAGGGTCTGCGATGATGGTGGTTCCACCATGAGGGACAACCATCCGGCCCACTTCTTCCGGTGAAACATAGGAAGATTCAATATGAATATGGCTGTCAATAAAGCCAGGGGCAACAAAGCATCCTTGCGCATCCATAACTGCCGCGTCTTTATTTACCGGCAATTCTCCATAAGCGCCAACGCCAGCAATCCTTCCTTCTGTTATGGCAATATCGCCCTGTATTACATTTCCGCCGTAAACGTTTACGACCTTCGCATTTTTTATTATTAAATCCGCAGCCTTTCGGCCAGCTGCCACATCAATGATTTTCATCATTTGTTCTTTCATCTGCATATTCTCTTCCTTCGGTTATTTTTTCTTTATCAGATTTCCCAGGCTATCCAAAGTCTTCATGATTTTATTTTTGCGTTTCACGTTTTCCGCGGACTTTCCTTTAA
>JAZUGA010000079.1:0-1974 GCA_045640945.1 Lachnospiraceae bacterium
CATCGTCGTTCCCAATCCATCGGATTCGCCTAAGGCAAGACCCGATGCAGAAGTCAGAGGCTCTGCAGAACTTGCCTTCGACCAAAACGGTTTGGAATGGAACTCAAAATCTTTCGTTTTTATATTCAATATTCCTGTTCCCGACCATATATTCCATGTGAAATGAACAAAGAGAATGTCTGCAAAGAAGGAAAGACCAATATTAAACGTAAAGGTCGGATCATCCTTCGGTCCCGTAGCAGAGGTAAAAATTGGCACACTCAATAACAAAGCTAATTGGAATTTGAATCCCAAAGCAACGGTGAATCTCTTACCAAACATATTCATCCGAATGCCCGGACCTCCAGACATGTAACCCATCAGGCGGAAATCAAAGTTGATATCTACGCCATCGAAATCCCAGCCCTTATGTTTGAACTTAAAAAATGTCGATGCCGATACGTCAAAGCCCCAACCAACTGTGGCAGGAACTACGCCGCCAAGGAGGAACTGCTTTGTCCAATCTCCACGGAAGCCAACCTGTAACCCAAAGATTGCTGTAAAATCCATCTCTTTGAGGTCATAAGTTCCAGAAACAACAAAGGAGGCATTTCCATATATCTTTTTTCCGCCAAACAGTCCTGGTACGTTGTTATCATATCGAGCTGTTTTGTATTCTTGTGCGATTTGCTGCTTTGTCCACTTGGAGTTTTCTGTCACCATCGTTTTGGTGATATTATCCAGTCTCTTAGAATCCGAGGTCATCCAATTGCTGTTCAGTTTCTCTATGGACTTTGTCATTGGACTCGGGCCGGTAGTTGCAAATACTGCCCAAAGGCCAGAACAGTTTGTTAAAAGAAATACATGATTTTTCAGAATTTCCGGTACATCAAAATTCAAGCCAATGCTGTTAAGAAACGGCACATCACCAGGGAAGGCCAAAGAAATTTTACCAAAGTACAAGGAATTAATCAGGGCATCATCTTTTGCACACTGAGTTTTTCCTAATCGCGCTTCCTCGCTTTTCAGTGTCGGTGTTATTTCCGCGTTGGACGTAGAAGTAGACAGGTTGAAGGTCATGGCATTTTCCTGATCTACTGCCACATTTTGACAAAGTTTTGACTTAAAAGTTGCGGTAGCTGCTCCTCTGGAACTGGAATAATCTGCATACAGTTTGGAATAATCCCCAGAAAAACGATCTTTATATTTCATTTCTGCAGTTCCACTGAAATCCGAACCGCTTTGGGAACGAAGGAACAACGTAACCGTCTGATCCGCAGTATTTTCGTCCGTAATGTACAATTCTTTTTCGTACCATTTGCAGTCATATCCATTCAGGGAAATACCTGCAACATATACATCTTCTTTTGGATCATTTTCCTGCAGATAACACCAGAAAATCTCTCCGCCCAGTATATAGTTCGCTTGAGCGTATTGCGTACGATAACCAGGACATGAGACCTCATATCCTGCCGTCAAATAATGATTTTCATCCGCACCTAATTCTGAAATCGGAACGGTAACATAGCCTTCCTCATTTGGAAAACGGGCGGTTCCTCTTTTTGGGTCCGTAATGGATTCGTCTGCATTCCAGCAATAAATAACAGCATCTTTTAACGGCTGTTTATTTTCATCCAAGGCATAAATACGGATTTCATGAACGCTTACAACATCAATAACAATGTCTTTGCCTGCAGAGTTCGGCTCTTTCGATGCAAGGCTTTTCATTTCTGCCGCACGTCCGGTCTTTAAGGTAACGATATGATTCTGTAACTCATCCGCTGGAACATCGGTCACTGCCGTTGGAGAGGATGCTGCAACCAAACGGTTCCGTGCAGATTTCATCGTATTCTTCCAAGTAGAATAGCAATCCGCTGCATAAGCCATCTGTTTTTCCAGATCATCGGCTTTCTCTATAATTTTATGAGCCAAAGATTCTCTTTCATGCTCGGTGGTAAATACATCGCCAGCTTCCAAAGCTTCATAGCAGGAAGC
>JAZUGA010000080.1:0-2584 GCA_045640945.1 Lachnospiraceae bacterium
GTTACTCCAGTAGCGCCGGTAGGTCCAGTAGAACCAGTAGGTCCGGTAGAACCAGTAGAACCAGTAGAACCAGTAGGTCCAGTAGGTCCGGTAGAACCAGTTACTCCAGTAGCGCCGGTAGAACCAGTAGCGCCGGTAGCCCCAGTAGGTCCGGTAGAACCAGTAGCTCCAGTAGGTCCAGTAGCGCCAGTAGATCCGGTAGAACCAGTAGGTCCAGTAGCACCGGTTGAACCGGTAGGTCCAGTAGAACCAGTAGGTCCAGTAGCGCCAGTCGAACCAGTAGATCCGGTAGGTCCAGTAGAACCGGTAGCGCCGGTAGAACCAGTAGGTCCGGTAGAACCAGTAGAACCAGTAGAACCAGTAGAACCAGTTACTCCAGTAGCGCCGGTAGATCCGGTAGAACCAGTAGCCCCAGTAGGTCCGGTAGAACCTGTAGCTCCAGTAGAACCAGTTACTCCAGTAGCGCCGGTAGAACCGGTAGGTCCAGTAGAACCAGTAGAACCTGTAGCTCCAGTAGAACCAGTGGCCCCGGTAGGTCCGGTAGGTCCAGTAGAACCAGTTGCTCCAGTAGATCCAGTAGCCCCAGTAGCCCCAGTAGGTCCAGTAGGTCCGGTAGAACCTGTTACGCCGGTAGGTCCAGTAGAACCAGTAGAACCAGTAGCGCCAGTAGATCCGGTAGAACCAGTAGGTCCAGTAGCACCGGTCGAACCGGTAGGTCCAGTAGAACCAGTAGAACCAGTAGCGCCGGTAGCCCCAGTAGGTCCGGTAGATCCGGTAGAACCAGTAGCCCCAGTAGGTCCGGTAGAACCTGTAGATCCGGTAGGTCCAGTAGAACCAGTAGAACCAGTAGAACCTGTAGCTCCAGTAGAACCAGTGGCCCCGGTAGGTCCGGTAGGTCCAGTAGAACCAGTAGCGCCAGTAGATCCGGTAGGTCCAGTAGACCCGGTAGCGCCGGTAGATCCAGTAGAACCAGTAGGTCCAGTAGCACCGGTAGGTCCAGTAGGTCCGGTAGATCCGGTAGAACCAGTAGGTCCAGTAGGTCCGGTAGCACCGGTCGAACCGGTAGGTCCAGTAGAACCAGTTACTCCAGTAGCGCCGGTAGATCCGGTAGGTCCAGTAGAACCGGTAGAACCAGTAGAACCAGTAGCCCCAGTAGCGCCGGTAGCCCCAGTAGGTCCGGTAGATCCGGTAGCCCCGGTAGGTCCAGTAGGTCCGGTAGATCCGGTAGGTCCAGTAGAACCTGTAGCTCCAGTAGAACCAGTGGCCCCGGTAGGTCCAGTAGAACCAGTAGCCCCAGTAGCCCCAGTAGGTCCAGTAGGTCCAGTAGGTCCGGTAGAACCGGTAGCACCGGTATTTCCAGTTCCTGGTCCAGTTGGTCCTGTTACCCCAGTAGCGCCGGTAGGTCCAGTAGGTCCAGTAGGTCCTGTTGGCCCAGGTTTTCCGGGTCGGCCAGGTTTTGGAGGTACAGGTACGGGTATTTTTCTGCAGTGACAGGGTGATGAACAACAGCTTTCACAATTGTCTTGCTTCTTATGACGATTCTTACAACGACATGGTGAATGATGACACTTACTACAACGTTTACGAACATTTTGTTTTTTCGGCTTCATATTTTCTCACCTCCCTCGTATTAAACTATTCAGGTCTAAAAAGGGGGTAAGGACGTAAATCTATTTAAAAAGAATATTGTCAAAGTATTTTTTGTTATATAGTACTTTTTCAGAGTTAGGTCTATATTTTCTAGCTATTTCATTATGCATATAGGCGGTTTGATAATCCTTTAAACGATCGTAAAGAACGCAAAGTTGTAAATGTGGAAGCCATGTAGAAAAAGAAGGATTTTGTAAACTTTGGATAGAGTCGTTAGTACTGTGTAAAAGTGCATTTTTATACCAATATATTGCTTCGTTATTTTTATTTTGTTCCATAAAATAGAAGCCAATTCGACAGCACGCTTCTGGTCGGGGGAGGTCATAAGAAAACGTTCTTAAGGTTGCAGTTATAGCTTCATCTTTCTGGTTTAATTGAAGATAGCAATCGGCAATTCGGAAACAAGCTCGAATATTATCTTCAATCCATCCTTTTTTTGTATCTAGAAATTCATCATATTTTTTTATTGCTTGAAGATGTTCACCATGGTCAGCTAATTCATTTGCATAGTAATACAGGTCTCTTGGAGAGAAGTCTTTTCCCTCGTCTAACATTTTCCTGTAAATCTCAATATTTCGATTAGAATCATGACTTAAAGGAAGGTGGCTAACTGCTATGTCACTTTGGAATATATTTCCGTGGACAGCGAGATACTCATGGACATCACCAATCCACTGGAAGTTTTTTGACCTTTTAGCTAATCTATTTCTTCGTAAAAGTGCAGTAACACTCCCATCGTCATCAAATCCTAAATTATAAATCATAGATACAGCATCTATATCTGGAGATAGCGATTCTTTCAAACGTTTAAACTTTTCTTGGTCTACTTTTAAAAATACGTCGTCAGCATCAATCCAGAGAATATAGTCCTTCGTAGCTTGCTGAAAAGAGAAATTCCTTGCAGCTGCGAAATTGTGAATCCATTCAAAATCAA